>JAFXWR010000351.1 GCA_017542725.1 Lachnospiraceae bacterium
GGTGGCACACTCTCAATGCAAGATGCAGTAATAGCCGTAACAAATATAAATCAAGTAAAAACTATAAAAGAAGTAGTTAACGCAAATCAAATCGCTTGGGTTTATGAGCCAATAACAAATAAGTTTAAGATGAACATTGCAGTAGGTGAGCAAATCGTTCCTGCAATAGATGGCTTCTATCTCGTAAACAATGTAGCAACATTAAATGTAAATGGAACCATAACACAAATCCCAACAACAGAGACATATTACTTCAACACTGAAGGTAATATGGTTACAGGATGGATAAAAACCATAGACAATAAATGGTATTATATGGAAAGTATGAAGAATGCTTCAGAAGGTCAACTTGCTACAGGTTGGAGACAAGTAGATAACAAGTGGTATTACTTCATAGCAGATGGCACTATGCTTGCAAATGCAACCACCCCAGATGGCTTCGTAGTAGGCGCAGATGGAGCATGGGTGCAATAATTTAAGTAATAATAAATAAAACCAGTGTGGTATAATGCCCGCTGGTTTTTGCCATAGAAATAATGTAAAGGCTCTAAATTTGCAGAGATGGCTAATTCGGAATCAGATCCTGACTAATTCGGAATAAAATATTGACTAATTCGGAATGACATATTATAATGGAAGAAACGAGACAAGGTATTTTATGTTATGTATCGAAGAGCCATAGAAAGTAGAATAAAAAATATTAGTGAAACATTTAGAGTGTTGGTTGTAACTGGACCACGGCAAGTAGGTAAAACTACATTGCTTGAGTCAATGATGCCTAAAAATATGACAAAGGTTTCATTGGATGATGAAACATTAAGAAGTATTGCAAAAGAAGACCCAAAACGTTTTATAGAGATGTATAAAAAACCTTTATTTATTGATGAGGTGCAATATGCACCGAACTTGTTTTCATATATAAAGATGGAAGTTGATAAAGAAAAAAGTAGAGGACAGTATTGGTTATCAGGCTCTCAAGCATTTGAATTAATGAAAGGAGTTACAGAAACTTTAGCAGGGAGAGTAGGACTTGCGAAAATGAATAGTTTCACATATAGTGAAATTGCTAAAAATAAAAATATTGATATTTTTGATTTAGATAATTTAAAACAAAAAAAATATATTGATGTAAATAAAGTGTTTGAACTTATATTTAATGGTGGTATGCCTGAATTGTATGACATTGAAGGAATGGATAGAAACGAGTTTTACAATTCTTATATAAATACTTATATAGAAAGAGATATAAGAACTGTAAAAGATATTGGGAATATAGACACATTTAAAAAATTTATGCGAGCAATGGCAATTAGAACAGGCTCAACTGTAAATTATACTAATATAGCAAATGAAGTTGGAGTTACTGATAAAACTATAAAATTATGGATTTCAGTACTTGTAAATACAGGTATTGTATATTTATTAGAACCATATTCTTCAAGTGAGATTAAAAGACTTACTAAAATGTCAAAAATAATATTTATGGATATGGGGCTTGCATGTAGCCTTGCAAACTATGAAAACCCAAGGGCTTTGCAGTTAAGTCAAGAGGCTGGAAGATTTTTTGAATCTTATGTGGTGTCTGAAATAATAAAGGGATACGAAAATAAAGGTAAAAAACTTGATATTACACATTTAAGAAATAAAGAAACAGAAGAAATAGATTTAATAATTAGAAAAAACAACACAATATATCCGATTGAAATAAAAGTTACATCATCGCCAAAAAAGGAAATGTTAAAGAACTTTAGATTTTTAGAACAAACAAATGAAAGAGTTGGTACAGGTGGCTTGATATGTACATATGATAAACTAATGAAAATAAATGAAAATAATTATATCATTCCAATATCAAGTGTCATTGATTTATAATGATGAGAATAATATCAGATAGTGAATGAATGAGGTGAGGTATGAAAAGATTAGTTGCAGTAGTTTTAATTGTATCTATGATTTTTACAACAGGAGGTTTTGCGACACTCGCAGACTCTGTTTCTGATGTCATAGAAACTTCTGAAAGTGGGAAGATAAGTCAGGCAGAACTTTCTCATAAATATTATGATGATCTCGTAGGCGCCAGTGATGATGAGCCATCATCAAATGAATACACTGAAGAACCGGAAGTTGATGAAACTACTGCATCATCTGATGAAGAGCAAGATTTTGATGGAGAAGAGACAACAACTGCAGAAGAAACAACAACTGTGGAAGAAACAACAACTTATGAAAGTGAAGAGACGACTTCAACTTCTGAAGATTCAACAGTAATAGCACCAAATTCATCAATAGAAGAGTCAACAACAGAGGAAAGTTTTGTAGGGGCGAAGCTTAGCGAGCCCGCAGCCGCAACTGATAGTGAAATAAGTGTTGCTACAGAAGAAAATACTAATATAGAAAATCAAACAGAAACTGAAAATAATATATCAACTAACAGCAATATAGTTGCAAATGAAGATGAAAATATATCAACTCCAAACGAATTATTTGGTGAAAAAGAAAATATAGCAACATTAAGTAATGCAGAGGAATTAAGTTTAGACATTGCATCTTTATCAGAAATCACATCACAAATCGACAATAATTTATATGGCTTTACAGAAGAATATTGGCTTGGTACTTTTGAACAAGGAGATGAAACAGGAGTTCAAAAAGAACCAGTGAAATGGTTAGTAACTCGAGTAGTTGGAAATGATGTACTTTTAACTACTGAAAAAATTATACATCATTATCAGTGGCATCCAAATGCAGCAAATTGGGGCGATTCTGATATGAGAAAAATTTTAAATGGCGATAATTTAGTTTTAGGCGACTTTCCACATAAACTTTTCACTCAAGATCAATTGGATGATGTTATATTAACAAAAACAATCAATGCTTATTTTAGTCAGACAGAGGATAAAATATTTTTATTATCATGGGTCGAAGCACAAGACAGATTGTATTCTGATATTTCTCCTTGTAGAAGAGCAGTTGCAACAGATTTTGCAAAAAATTATACTTTTAGGGCAGGAGAGTATTTGCAAGTTGATGCAGAAGGCTATTCTCCGTGGTGGCTACGTTCTCCTAAATGGGAAAGTCCATATGCAGATGCACCTACATCGCAAACAAGATATGTTGGGGCAGATGGGGAGGTTAAGAATGGAAATGATTCTTCTAATCCAAATGTATCTGGCATAGGTATTCGCCCTTCTATATATGTTGATTACTCAAAACTCATGGGTTCAAATAATGAAATTTCTTTTAATTTAAAAGGTATGGATTGGAAGTCTGGCTCAACTTTATGGGGACAATATAGTAGGTATCAAGTAGGTCAACTACTTCCAACTACTGCTAATATAGATTTACCTACTGATGCAGAACTTTTATATTGGGGAGTAAATGGAAGCACAACAAATACTATTACTCAAATACCACTCGGACAACAAGGAAGATTAAATTTATCTGCAATATATAAATTTAAAATACAATGGGATTTAGAAGATGGAAATACTGGGGTTTATGGTTCTTGGGATACAACTGCAGGAGGAGAAGGACCTGATTCTTATATAGATGTTGAAGGAATATCTGCACTTCCAACTAATGTTAATGCACCAGCAGGGAAGTTTTTTGACCACTGGGAGATAGAAGGAGTTGCGGTAAATAATATACCAGTAGAAAGTAGTGGGAACAAAACAATAAAAGCAGTATATGGAACACTTCCTAATTATGTATGGTATGGTACATATCCACAAAATGATATAACAGGCGGTGAAGTAGAGCCTATAAAATGGAGAGTGCTTTCTCAAGATGGAAATGAAGCACTTCTAGTTTCAGAAGATATTATTGACCATAAGTATTTTAATAGTGATGGGGGAAATATAATATGGAGAGATGCTGGTATTAGACAGTGGCTCGATAATACATTTAAAGGAAATGCATTTACATCAAATCAAATTAATAATGTCATAATTAATAAAAGTTTATCAACGAATGAAATATCAGGGAGTGTAACGACTACTGATAAAGTGTTTCTATTGTCAAATGATGAATCAAGTAGTTTAGGATCTAATAGTGCAAAAAAGGCAAAAGGAACAGAGTATGCAAAAAATGTAATTTTGGATGGGCATTCTCTTTCTATATATGATGGCTATTCTTCTTGGTGGCTACGTTCACAGAGTTCACCAGATAATGAAAATACTGCAGACACAATTGACCCATCACTTGGTAATTTAAATTATACTGATGCCAATTCTTATGGAATTGGTATCCGCCCTGCTATATATGTAAATCTTAAAAATAATAATTTTAGAACAAGCCAAAATAATCTATATTGGAGTTTAGGAGAAGGAGCAAGTTTTAAGAATACTTCAACTCTATGGAATCAATATACTACATATCAGCCTGGACAAAAATTGCCTGTTGAAGAAAACTTAAATATCCCTGCTGGAAATGAGTTTTTAGGATTTAGAAATATAAATAATCAAACAATTATTAAAGAGATTCCAATGGATTTGGTTGGAAATGTAACTTTAAAATTACAATATAAAAGAAATATAAATTGGATTTTAGCAGATGGAGATACTGGAAATGAAGGTACTTGGAATGGTGAAGTAGCACCAGCGTACTATGATACAGAATTTGGAATACCTAATCTTCCTACAAATATTACAGCACCTACTGACAGAGTATTTGATCATTGGGAGATAGGTGGGATAAAAGTCACATCTATACCAGCAGGTGATACGGGTGACAAAGAAATAAGAGCAGTATATAGAGGAGTACAGTATAATATAACTTGGAATTTAAATGATGGTACAACTGGAAACATTGGTGAATGGATGGATAATGCTGGACCAAGTACTTATGGATATGGAGATGGAGTTAATCCACTTCCTACAAATGTAAAAGCACCAGAGGGAAAAAGTTTTGATCATTGGGAAATAGAAGGTGTTCCTGTAACATCTATTGGCACAAATGAAATTGGCGAAAAAGAAATACAAGCTGTATATAATAATTATCCAAAAACAGATTTTTGGTTTGGTACTTACCCACAAAGTGATGGAAGTGGCATGCAAAAAGAACCAATTAAATGGAAAGTGCTAAATATAAACGACAATGAAGCATTTTTAGTATCTGACAAAATTTTAGATTATTATAGATATTATGATAGCGCTAGTTATTCAGTAGAGTGGGAAGATAGTGATGCAAGAGTTTGGTTAAATAATGAATTATTAAATAATATTTTGTCGACATCACAAATAGATGATGTAGTAAATAAAAAAATATATATAAGCGAACAAACTGCGACTACTGACAGATTATTTTTATTATCAGTAGATGAAGCAAATAAATATTTTGCAAATGATAATAGTAGAATAGCAACTGATTCAAATTATGCATATAGTAAAAATACTGGTAATGCTGATTTTGATCAAACATTATATAGAGGTGAGTGGTGGCTTCGTACAGGAGTGCCTTTGTTGGGACAGTGGCTTGTATGTATGGTTAGATCAGATGGAAGACTAATTAGAGGTTTTAATTCGAATCCACATCAAATTTCTCCAGAACAATTTTTAGGCTTGAGACCTGCCATATACATTAATTTTTCAAATAACTCTGTATTTAGACGAAATAACAATTCAATAACATTTGATTTTTCAAATGGAGGAAATTTTAAAGCAGAATCAGCATTATGGGGAGAGATGACCACATATCAAGGAGGACAAAAACTTCCAACAGTAGATAATTTAGAAGTCCCTGAATGGAAAGAGTTTATAGGCTGGGGTGTAAATGGAAATGATAATATAATTTATACAGATGAAATACCAGTGGAGACAACAGGAGATTTAGTATTAAAAGCACTCTATAGAAATGCTCATTTTGATTTAACATTTGACATGGGAGAGGGGCATTTAATATCAACACCATCTGAATATGAATATAGTGTAGGTATGCAACTTCCAGTTGCTGCTGATATTGTTTCACCAACTGGTCGTGCCTTTTCTCATTGGGAGATAGATGGAGTTGCAGTAAGAGATATAACTCCTACTGACTATGGTGATAAAGTACTAAAAGCAATTTTCACTAATGTTTTATATGGAATTACATTTGATATGGGAGAAGGACACCTTGTGTCAACACCATCTAATTATGAGTACAGTGTAGGCTTAACACTACCAGCAAGTAGTGAAGTTGTAGCACCAAGAGGAAGAAGTTTTGACCATTGGGAGATAGATGGAAATACAGTGACAAGTATTACTACGACTGACTATGAAGATAAAGTAGTTGTAGCAAAATATACGAATAATAGATATACAATAACTTGGGACTATACATTTTTAGGTAGAGAGTGGTCATTTGTAAGTGGAGTTAATCCTCCAGTAGAGTATGAATATGGTACAGGCACAGCACTTCCAGGTGATTCAGATGTTGATGAGCCAAGATATATATTAGATGAGTGGTTTATATATAATAGTGAAACAGATGAATTAACTTGGGGAAATTCGATTGATGCAAACTATGTAGGAAATGTCACATTGTCAGCAGGATTTAGACCTGATACATTTAATATAACATATAAAAATGAAGATAACACAGATGTAATTTGGTCTGGCACAGCAGGACCAAGTCAGTACACTTATCATACTGGTATACCACTACTTCCAACAAATGTAGTTGCACCAGCAAATAAAGAGTTTGACCACTGGGAGATAGATGGAAAAGAAGTTTCAGAAATAGGATATGAAGAGTATGGAGATAAGACTATTGTAGCAAAATATAGAAATAAACAATACAATATAACATGGCGCCTCACTGAACATAATGAATTCTTTGATTATGATTTTGTAGGTGATTGGAATGGAACACCTGGAGAAGACACATATACATATGGAACATCATATCAACTACCAACAAATATAACACCACCACCTGGTATGTTATTTGATATGTGGGAGTTTGCTGATAATCCAGGATATGCTGTAACAACTATTAGTGAAACAGATTATGGTGATAAGATTATACAAGCAATATATAGAAGTGAAGAGTATAATGTAACTTGGAATTTAAATGGAGCAGTACTTAGTGTAAATGCAGATTCATCTCCTTTTCATCCAAATGTATATATGTACGGAGATGTGCTTTTTGGCCCATTCCAAATTTTAGATATAACTGATCCTGATACTTTTGACTCTATACCAGCAGGGAAAACGGTATCGCACTGGACTATCAATGGAGTGCCTGCAACAGAGATACCACAAGGAACAATGGGAGATTTAGTTATAACACTTGTATTTACAGACATACCAACACATAATATAACTTGGGACTATGGCAGTGGAGAAAATCAATGGTCATTTAATGGGTATATACCACCGGCAACATATAGTGAAGGAACAGCAGTAGTATTCCCAGATAAGTCATTTGTAGTGGCACCAAATGGAAAAGAGATTGATTATTTTACATTAAATGGAAATCAGGCTACCGAGATACCAGCAACATCTACTACTGATGTAACGGTTGGTGCAGTATTAAAAAATAAAACTTATAGAATAAGATATATATTAGGAAATGGAAGTTGGGATGGAGCAGCAGGTGCAGAAAATTATACTCATGGAACACCTTACACACTTCCAACCAATGTAAATGGAACAACAGGTCAAGTGTTTGACCATTGGGAGATAGGCGGAGTTGCTACAGCAAGTATATTAGCATCTGACTATGGACATAAAGAGTTTACAGCAGTCTATGATAATAAAACATATAATATAAATTGGGTGTTAAAGGGAGCAACTATAGACTCTACACTTACACCAGATACATACAAATATGGAACAGCAGTTGCACTTCCAGCATCAACTGATATAACACCTGCTACAGGCCTTACATTTGACCACTGGGAGATAAATGGTATTGTGTCAACAGAGATACAGGCAGGAACTGTAGGGGATGTAACTGTAACACTTATATATGCATCAGATGAAATAGTATGGCAATTAGTTGGAGGACAATTTAGAAATTATACAGCCCCATCAAGATATGAAAGAGGAATAGGTCTAACACTACCAACCCCAGACCAAATATTAGCACCAAATGGTTATACATTTAACTATTGGTTAGTTAATGGAACACAAAATACAGTTATACCAAGCGACTTAACTGGAGCGGTTATAGTAAAAGCAGTATATAGTGCTATACCAACGCCAGCTCCAGAGCCATATAATCCAGGTGGAGGCGGTGGTTCATCTGGTGGCGGTGGAGGCGGTGGAGGCGGCACAATTACTAATAATGCTGCACCATTAGTTACAAAAATAAATCAAATCAAAACTATAAAACTTGCTGCTGACATAAGTCAAATTACTTGGGTTTACGAGCCAATAACAAATAAGTTTAAGATGAATATTAATGTGGTTGGACAAACTATTCCAGCAACTGATGGATTCTATCTTGTAAGTACTATAGATGAGCGAAAAGTAAATGGTGTGACAACTTATGTACCAGGAACAAGTACATATTGCTTTGATAAAGAAGGTAATATGGTCACTGGCTGGGTAAATACTGTTGATAACAAATGGTATTATTTAGAAAATGTAAAGACAGCAAGAGAAGGTATGATGGTATTTGGCTGGTATCAAGTACAGAGTAAGTGGTATTATTTCTTATCGGATGGAACTTTACTTACAAATGCCACCACCCCAGATGGCTTCATTGTAGGCACAGATGGTGCATGGGTGCAATAGTTGCATATAAGTGTGTTTGAACCTTGTGGCTTAAGTCAACTTATTGCGTAGTAAGGAATGATATTGGAGAAGTATGAATGATTTAAAATTTGAAATGATGAAACAAGATGAAATAGAAGAAAGTGCCATGCTCACTGTAAGGGCATTTGAAGATTATAATTATATGGTTAACTATATGGCTGATAGTAATAGGCGAAGAAAGTTTTTAGAAATCACAATGCCAATAGAATTAAAAATTAATCATGAAGCAATAAATGTTGTTGTGAAAAAAGATAATAGGATAGTTGCCGTTGCTACTATATATAGACCAGGTGGCAAAAAAGTAAATGACATAGAGTATTTTAAAGCGGGAATGATAAAAGCATTTTTAGCAGGTGGAATAATAGATGTATGTGCTTGGGTCAATATGGATAAACACGCATCTACGCCTTGCCATACATTAAAAAAAGATGCGTGGTATGTAAATATGATTACAGTTGAACCAGAGTTTCAAGGAAAAGGCATAGGCAGTAAATTAATCAACGATTTTATTGTGCCCTATGTCAAAGATAATGGTGGCAAAGAAGTATCGCTATTTACAAACAATGATAGAAATAAAAAGTTTTATGTAAAAAATGGATTTAGTGAGTTTAATTTTAGAGAGTTTAGTTATAAAGGAAATAAAATGCCAAATTATAGTATGGTGCGGGCAATATAAAATTCTTTAATTTACAAATGTAGGGTTTGTAACACTTGCAGAATCGGTTTCTGATGTCATAGAATCAAATGAATCTGTGTCAAATAATAATGATGGCATTTTTAATAAATATGAATTAGCATTAGGAATATAAATAAGCATGAGCCTTACTCTATTGTAAAATATTAATTATTGTGATAAAATATATAAAATATGCGGTTTTTGATAGGAGGTAATATGGCTAATAAGGTTCAAGATGGTCGCCACGAGACGAAATATGGTGAGATTTTTATAAGTCCAAAGGTAATCGCAAAGACAGCTGGACTTGCTGCCTGCGAGAGTTTTGGTGTCGTTGGTATGGCTGCTGTAAATATCGCTAATGGACTTACGACTCTACTTGCAGGAGAGGATCTTGCAAAAGGCGTAGTAGTAGAGATTATTGACAATGAGATAAAGATAGATTTACATATTATAGTTGCATTTTCAGTAAATGTAAAAGCATGTTCTGATAATGTAATAGAAAATGTAAAATATAAAGTTGAAGAACTTACCGACTTAAAAGTAAAAGAGATTAATATTTTTGTTGAAGGTGTGAGGGTAATAGATTAAGATGGGAAATGCAAGCAATCTTAAAGGTGCATTTCTTGCGGGTGCATCTTTACTTTATAAAAATAGAGACTATGTCAATGAGTTAAATGTATTCCCTGTGCCAGATGGCGATACAGGGACAAATATGTCTATGACACTTAAGTCAGCATGTGAAGCTGTAAATGCAGCTTCTGATGATAGCATCGAGGAAGTATGCAAAGCTATAGCAAGTGGTTCACTTCGTGGTGCTCGTGGTAACTCGGGAGTTATCATGTCACAGATTTTAAGAGGATTTACTAACCACTTAAAAGATGCAAAAGAGATAGATACAGAACTACTTCTTGAAGCAATACAAAAGGCAAAGGACACAGCATATAAGGCAGTGGTAAAACCAAAAGAGGGAACAATACTCACTGTCATAAGGGCACTTGCTGAAAAGGCAGAAGAAATATCTGGAAGTTCAATGAGTGGCATTGAGAAACTTGAAAAAGTTGTAGAGTATGGTGATGAGATGCTCCAAAAGACTCCCGATATGCTCCCTATACTTAAAGAAGCAGGAGTTGTAGATAGTGGTGGACAAGGACTTATGTATTTTGCCCACGGAGTTCTTTCATTCTTAAAAGGCGAAGAAGTTGAAATCGCTTTTGATGAAAAGTCGCCAAAGTCAACAAACATAAACTTAAAGGTTGTCGAAGACCAAGATATAAAATTCGGCTACTGTACAGAATGCATCATCAATACAGCCACAAGTTTCAAGGCAAATGCAACCGAAGAGATTATAAAATATCTCGAAGGTATTGGTGATTCTCTTGTAGTAGTTGGTGATGAGCAATATATAAAAATTCACGTTCACACAAATCATCCTGGAAGAGTTTTTGAAAAAGGACTTGAATATGGTTTCTTGACAAATTTAAAAGTTGACAACCTAAAACTTGAACATCAGGAAAAGGTTATAAAGGATGCTGAAAAAAAGGCAAAACAATTTGCAGAGCAGCATGAAGAAAAGAAGGCTCCGGTTAAACTTAAGGAGATAGGTTTCGTAGCAGTTTCAAATGGTGATGGAATCACTACATTCTTTAGTGACCTAGGATGTGATAAGGTAATTACTGGTGGACAGACTATGAATCCATCTACAGAAGATTTCTTAAATGCCATTGCCGAAGTTCATGCTAAAAAAGTTTTTGTCTTCCCAAACAATTCAAACATCATCATGGCAGCAAAACAGGCAAAAGATATAGTGAAAGACAAAGAAGTATATGTTATAGAGACAAAAAATGTTTTACAGGGCATAAACTGTATGATTTACTTCACAGAGAAAGAAAAAGTTGAAGATATGATTGAGCAGTTTAAAGAGAACATAAAAAATGTGAAGACCATACAGACGACATACTCTATAAGAAATACTGTTATAGATGGTATTGACATCAAAGAGAATGACTACATTTCGCTCGGTGATAAAGGACTTCTCTATACTAATGCTGACATTGTCAATAGTATATTTGGCGCTTACGAGAAGATAAAAGAAGATAAAGACTCTGTGGTTTCTATATACTTCGGAGATTCTGTGACAGAGAAAGATGCAAATAAGATTAAGGAAGAATTTGAAAAAAGATATAGCAATCTTGAAGTAAATGTCTATGAAGGTAACCAACCAGTATATTATTATTACATATCAGTAGAGTAAATTAGAGCGGACTTGAGTCCGCTCATTTAATTTTATGGCAAAACTTACAGATATAAAAGGGATAGGTCCCAAAATAGAAAAGTATTTTGCAAATCTTGGTATCAATACCATAAAAGATTTGCTTTATTTTTTTCCACGTGACTATGAAGAATATGAGGATCCGATAGACATAATAAAACTTGAAGCTGGAAGAGTTTCTACGGTGAATGCAATGGTTGTCACCAAGCCAAGTTTATTTAAAAAGGGACGAACGAGCATCACATCACTTTGGCTTGATGATGGGACAGGAAGGATAAGAGCATTTTGGTTCAACATACCATTTATCAATAAATCACTTAGTATAGGAACGAGTAGAATCTTTCGTGGTAGAGTCGGAAGGTTAAAGAATGGAATTGGTTTATCTCAGTGCAAGATTTTCAAGAAAGAGGTCTATGATGAATTTAAAGGAAACTTAAGTCCTGTATATCCGCTTACAAAGGGCTTAAATAATAATATAGTAAAAAAGACAATTAGAAATCTTCTTGATGATGATTCACTCAGTGAAGATTTTTTTAAAGAGTATCTACCTCAAAATATAGTTGAAGAGAGAGAACTTTGTGATTTGAAATTTGCATTTGATCATATTCATTTTCCGGAAAAAATGGAAGATATGCAAGAAGCAAGAAAGAGACTAGTCTATGACGAGTTTTTCTTATTTTCACTTGCGATGCTTACAAATAAGGATAAAAAGGTAAGAGATGGAAGAATAGAATTGAAGGAAGTTGATAAAACTTTACTTGATAATATAATAAAAAGGTTACCTTTTAGTCTTACTAAAGGACAAAAAGATGCTCTTGATGATATACTTAAAGATTTAAATAGTGGCAAGAGTATGAATAGACTTATAGAGGGTGATGTCGGTTCTGGTAAAACTATAGTTGCGATTTTGACTGCACTTTTAGTTGCTAATAAAGGAATCCAAACGGCATTTATGGCACCAACAGAGGTGCTCGCCGAGCAACATTTCAAGACAATAATGAATTTATTCGGTAGAGAAAATAATCGCGAGCAAAAGTGTATTTTTACTGCTAACAATGTTAGTGTGGCTTTGCTCACAGGTAGTACAAAAGCCAAAGATAGAAAATTGGTTTTAGAAAAATTAAAATCAGGAGAGATAGACATATTAGTCGGCACCCATGCTCTATTTTCCAAAGATGTAGAGTATAAGGACTTAGGTCTCTGCATAATAGATGAACAGCATAGATTCGGAGTTAGTCAGAGAAAAGAGCTTGAAGAAAAATCAAACAACGCAAATGTGCTTATAATGTCTGCAACACCGATCCCAAGAACGCTTGCTATGCTTATATATGCAGACATGGATATAAGTAGGATTTTAGACAAGCCACAAAATAGAATACCTATTAAAAATTATGTTGCGAATGTAAATGAGAGAGAAAAAGCATATAGATCTATTAAGAAGCAAATTGACTTAGGGCATCAGGCTTATGTGATTTGCCCTTCCATAGAGAAGAATGAGGATGAAGATATTGGGAGTTTTGCAAATTATCAAAATGTAGTGGAGTATGCAGAAAGATTAAAGAGTTTTTATGGAAGAGATGTACGAATTGGTGTCCTACATGGCAAGATGAAGCCAAGCGAAAAATATGACATAATGAAAAAATTTAAAGATGGAGAGATAGATATACTGGTATCAACTACAGTTGTAGAAGTTGGGGTAGATGTGCCAAATGCTACATTCATGATGGTAGAAGACGCAAGTGCCTTTGGACTTGCACAGCTTCATCAGCTTCGTGGGAGAGTAGGTAGAAGTGATTATCAAAGCTATGCATTATTTGTTGATACTAATCCTAGTGAAAAATCTGAAAAGCGCTTAAAAGTTTTGGCGAATTCAAATGATGGATTTTACATAGCTGAGGAAGATTTAAAACTAAGAGGACCCGGAGACATATTTGGAGTTAAGCAGTCTGGAGATATGGATTTTAAACTTGCTGATATGTATACCGATATACAACTATTTAGATTTGCGAGTGTAGATGCGAAAGAGTTTTTGGCCAAAAAAATAAAATTAACAGAAGAATTAAAAGATAAGTTAAGTGAATATATTAGGATGGGTTTAGTTATTTAGAGATTTCATCCATTCTATAACTGATTTATCTTGTTTTGCCCATAGATATTGATTGAAAGTCTCAAAGGTAACTTGCTCTATAAGTTCGTTGTTTTTACCATAGATGTAAATAGTTTCAACTTGCCAGTCTGGCAAGTAGTTCTTTGTTGACTCCCCCTCTATAACATCATTTGTTGTCATGTCAGATACTGACAAGTAATATGGGCTCAATTTTTTGTCCACATTTAATAAATAGATCTTTGCATCGGGTGTGCCGGCAGCTGTGCTCGCGCCATTTGTCATATAGGCGACATGAACATTCTTGTAGAGATCTTTGATGCTGTAGCTCTCTATTAGTTTCAATTGCTTAGAAATCTTATCAGCTTCAACTTTGTACTCGACTAAAAGTTTATTTAGGTCATTGCTATTTAAAAGTTTGTCTTTATAGTAAAATCCGTTTGGATATTTTTCGTATTTTGAGTAAGGTCCGCCCTTGACAAGTTTGCCTTTTTCATCATCACTTTTTAGCTGAGCATGCGATTCGTTGTTGGTTGCGCTCTTTGGAAGATGAACTAGAATTGGTTTTTTATCGTGAAGATTTGTGGTTACATCTAGATTTTCAATATCTTTTAAAAGTACATTATAATCATACACCCCATCAGTTAGTTTGGAAAAGAAATACATATTGCTTGTGCCTTTGTTTCCTTTTAAATCATTGATGCTGACGTCATTGATATTTCCTTTATAATTATCAATATAATATATAAAATTATCTTTCCAATATTTGTAATATGGATTTACATTGTATACATAGTTTGAAGTATCAACATTATCAGAGTGTGAAATAAAGCTCTGAGATAGAGATATTATCAAAGCTAAAACAACAAAAATATTTAGTTTTTTTATAATTCTTTGCATAAGCTCTCCTTTAAGTGCTTTATTATTATAGCATATTATTGGCAAAATGGCTATTCTTGACTATAATAAAATCATTTAATATAATTAAATGTTATGAGAGTTATAGCAGGAGAAAAAAGACATTTATTGCTTAAAACGCTTGATGATTTATCTATCAGACCCACGACAGATAAGATAAAAGAGACCTTATTTAATATGATTCAATTTGACATACCTGGAAAAAGTTTCTTGGATTTGTTTGCTGGCTCGGGTGCTATAGGCATAGAGGCACTTAGCCGTGGAGCATCAAGGGCGACATTTATCGACAATAATGATAGAGCAATAAAAGTTATAAAAGAAAATCTTGAACACACAGGATTAAGCGATAGGGCAAAGGTGATAAAAGGAGATGCAAGTCTATCACTTGAAAACTTGTCAAGAGAAAATGAAACCTATGGAATAGTTTTTATGGATCCCCCTTATGACAAAGGGCTTTATAGACCAGTGTTTGAAAGACTTGCAAAGAGCAATTTGATTGATACCAATACTATAATTATTTTGGAAGTTGGACTAAAGGACGATGCAGATGGTGTAGAAGATTTGGGATTTGAAATTATCAAAATAAAAAAATACAAAAGTAATAAGCATATATTTTTTAAAAAAGTGTAGGTGAATCATGAAGACATGTATATATCCCGGCTCATTTGATCCAATTACATATGGACATCTTGATATAATTGAACGAGCACTTAAAATTACAGACAAACTTATAGTTGCTGTATTAAATAACCATGACAAGCATTCTTTGTTTTCTGTTGAAGAAAGACTTGAGATGATAAGAGATTCAGTTAAGGATTTTCAAAATGTGGAAGTAGAAAGTTTTGAAGGTTTGTTAGTTGACTATGCAAAGAGTAAAAATTCAAATCTTATAATAAGAGGACTTAGGGCAGTAACTGATTTTGAATATGAGTTGCAGATGGCACAGACAAATCGTGAACTCTATAAAGACATTGACACTATATTTTTACTTACCAATCTTAAATATTCATATGTTTCGTCAAGTGCTGTAAAGCAGGTTGCATCATTTGACGGGGATGTCAGTAAGTTTGTGACACCTTTTGTGGCGGACAGATTGATGCGAAAATTCAATAAGCATTTTGTGTAACTTGGATAGATAATTTTGTAAAAAAATGCTATAATATAGGTTTGAAAAAGTAGAGAATAAAAGCCTAAGGAGATAAAGATGGCAATCAGTAATTTAGAAACTATAATAGATAATATTGAACAGATGATTGAAAATGTGCGTCCAGATACTCGTGGAAGAGTTATGTTGCCAAAGGACACACTACGTCAGCTTGTAGGAGAACTAAAGACTTCTATTCCTGATGAGATTAAAAAGTATAATGAAAAAACGCGTGAGCTTGAGCAGTCTAAGAATAGAGAATTAGAGCAGGCTAGAAGAAATGCTGAGAGAATCATGTCTGAAGCAAATGATATGAAGGATAAAATGCTTAATGAGAGCGAGCAGATTAAACTTGCTGAGCAGAGATCAAAAGAGATTATGGACGAAGCTATGAGAAGAGCAAATGAACTCATGGCAAATGCTGAAGCAAATGCTAGACAACTTCATGAAAGATCTCTCAAAGAGTATGATGATTCGTTGGTTTTTATGATGAACTTTATACAAACATTAGGAACTGATGTTTCAAACATTATGAATACTCAGCTTCAAAACTTAAGCAATAAGTTAAATGAAGTTGTAAATATGAGAAATGAATTACAGAAGAGCATAGCATTATCAAATACACAAGACAATAGTTTTAGCCGTCCAGCCTGGGGATAGATGAAAAGTATTCGCATCAGTAAAAATGAAGAAGGCATAACTTTGTCCAAGTACTTGCGAAAGATATTTAAGTCAATGCCAAGTAATCTGATTCAGAAGCTTGTAAGAAAGAAATATTTCGACATAAATGGTAAAAGAGCTAAAGGCGATGAAACTTTAAATACAGATGACTTAATTACTATTCATTTGTCAGATGATACATTTGAAAAGTATTTTGAAGAGAATAGAATTCAAAAAAAAGTGACTGCAATAGATGTTGATTATACAGATAGAATTATTTATGAAGATGAAAATATAATTATTTTTAATAAACCTGTTGGACTGTTGTCGCAGGGTGATAAAAGTGGAAGTCAATCGGTAAATACTATACTAAATGATCACATAGGACATCATAGTTCTTCTTTTAAACCATCTATTGTTAATCGCCTTGATAGAAATACAGAAGGTTTGATTATATTTGCAAAGACATATATGGCGGCGAGAGAAATATCAAGTATGATTAAAAACAATAAACTTGAAAAAAGATATAAAGCAAGTGTAAATGGATTAGTCAAAAAAGATAGTGATGAATTGTATAATCTATATAAGAAGAATGAAAAAGACAATAAAGCAGTGTTAAAAGAATATAGTGGAAAAGTTCTAGAAGGTTATTCATTAGTGAAATTAAAATATAAAGTGTTGAAGAGGCACAAGGAAACAACTGATATAGATGTAGAACTTATAACTGGGAAGTCGCATCAGATAAGAGCACAATTTGCATATATAGGATATCCACTGTTGTCTGATAAAAAATATATGAACATTGAACTCTATAATGATAATGTAAAAAAATATGGTTTTAAGACACAAAGGTTAATATGCTATAAAATAAAGTTTGGTACATTTATTGAAGAAAGACTAAAGAATTTATCAAATAAAACTTTTAAAATATGATAGGAGTGTTGAAATGGTTTTAAATAAAAATAAAAAGATTATAGCTATTATTGCATTGCTAAGTATGATTTTCGTGGCTTGTGCACCTTCACAAAAAGTTATAGACAACATACTTCCTGAGTACAATAGAAGGATATATAGCATTGCTGATTTGATTCCTTATAGTTACAAGGAACTTAGAAATGCACAGGCTTTATATGGCACAGAGCTTACAAAGTTTTTTTATGAAAATACTTCAACCGCTGCCGAAGTAAAGAGAGTAACGGAAAATGAAAAAAATAGTTTTTATAAGGAACTGAGATTTAGAAATACGAATTATAAACTTCTCAGAAATAGACTTGCTATGTATACTGAAGATGCCTACAAATCACAAAAGGTGAAAGAAGAGGATAGACAAAAGGAATACGATGATTACTATAAGTTGTCTACCGCAAAGGGTGGAAATACAATAAAAAAGTATAATAATGGCAATTTGCAGGGTATGCCACTTATGAGTATAAGAGTGGTTATGTCAACTGCGACAATGTCTGATTTAGACTCTATATATAGCGAAGCAGAGTGCGAGATATATAAACCTGTTGTTATAGATGAATCAAAGTATAATAGTTTAAAGATAGGCGATAAGATTGAACTCGAAGTTCCTGTAGAGAATAGTACTTTTGAAAAGAGTGAGACTAAAAAAGTTGAATGTACATATGTAGCAGAAGATTCGTTAATGTTTACTGACGAAAATGGAAAAGATGATTACTATTTTATAGCTGATATTGATGGTACAAATGACTATTGCAGGAGAATAACTGATTATTATGGTAAATCTCTAGAGGTTTATGTGGAAAAGAAAACATTACAGTTTATGAAGTCGGCAGCTGTTGCAAGAGCAAATGAATCGCAAAGACTGATGAATGCTATTGCTGATGATAGTTATGTTGCCTATGATTTTGATAAGCTTGCAATTAGAGCTCTTGGCGGAGGATACTATGTGTGGGATTATAAAGATTATGTATATGCAAACTCAATTACTACTAATCTTAAAGGATATATAACTGCACTTTATTATTATGATAATCTAAGAATTGATAATAAATATTATGAAGAATTAAACAAATAAAAAGAACCACTAAGTGGTTCTTTTTTAAAAATTTATATCTATTTCGTCTTGCTCAACTGATAGGTATTTGAAGTTGCCTTGAACCTCATTTGACTGCACTACATTTATAAATGCGTCTTTGTCACAACGTTTGATTATATGTATGATTTGTCTAACTTCGGGTTTTGTAACTACAGTATATAGCATTGATTTTTCATTTTTTGAATAACTACCTATACCATTAAATCTTGTAGATGAGTGCCCTGTGTTTTGAATCATTGCAGAAGCAACCTCGTCTGGTTTCGTAGTAATTATAAATATAGTTCTGGCCTCATAATGTCTATAAAATATATTTATAGCTTGAGTGCTAACGTATTGATATATTATAGAATAAAATGCGACGTCCCATCCAAAAATTATTCCTTGTACGAGAATTAATACTATATTAAATCCCATTATCATTCCAAAAGACTGTATGTGATATTTACTTGATAGAGTCATGGCTACAAAGTCAGTACCTCCACCAGATACGCCACATCTAAACCAGAGAGATGCACCAAATCCACAAAGTATACCACCAAAGATAGATGCCACAAATGGGTCGCTAGTTAGGTTGATAGTAGGAACTGCATCAGCTATGAAGTTGAAAAGAAAGAGAATGACAAATGAAATTATTGTAAATTTTTTACCTACAAATTTGTATGAAAGTATCGCTGGAACTATATTCCAAGCAATGTTGTAAACTGTAATTGGTATCAATGTGCCTGTAGAATTATAAACTAATTTTTGCATCAATAAGCTGAGACCTGTGAAACCTGCTGGTAAGATATTAGCAGGATAGATGAACCACTTGAGTCCAAATGAGTAACAAAATACTCCGCAGATTATTAGAGCAATCTTGATAAGAATTTTTTTATAGTTTACAGGTTTTTTTATTATATCTGACATGGTATTAACCCCTTATATATTTTACAAATTTATAATTGATATTTTCGTATGTATTATTATCTGATTCACTTTCAGCGATGAAGCCATGCTTGGATAAGTCTGGAAAAAAAGTATCGGCATCAAATGATTTATCAAGTTTTGTGATTAGGCAAGTATCACATTTATCAATCAGGTCCTTATAAATACTGGCACCACCTATAAGAAAAACTTTTTTATCCTTATAGTTTTCAAGTAGTTTTTCAAGTTCAGCCTCATTTTTTACAAAGAATATGTTTTCACAATCTTTGTATTCATCTTTAAGTTTATCGTTTCTTGTGAATACTATATTTATTCTATTTTTTAGAGGCTTTTTATCTTTAAAACTAAAAAGAGTCTTCCTACCCATTATAACAACTGAGTCTTTGGTGTTTTCTCTAAAAAACTTCATATCCTCAGGTATGGAAATAAGAAGATTGCCGTTTTTGCCTATTCCGTTTTTTGCGTCCACACAAGCTATCGCAATCATCCTTTACATTTTACACTATGTTGCGATAAATTGCAAAGTTTTGTATAATATATCTTATGAGTATAATAATAGCGATATTAGTTTTAGGGCTAATAATAACAGTTCATGAATTGGGTCATTTTTTCATGGCCAAATTATTTAAAGTGCCAGTAAGGGAGTTTTCCATAGGCATGGGACCAAGACTTGCATCAAAGGTAATTAATAATACAAGGTATAGTTTGAAAGCACTTCCTTTTGGAGGTAGTTGCGCCATGATTGGCGAAGATGCAGCTGGAAGTGGAGACATGATAGGGTATGATGATATAAAGATTGATGAAAACGGACTTTATGATTTTGAAGGTGTAAAGTATAGCAAGGAAGACTTAGATAAATATAATTTTCAAGCTATATCTCCTGTTAAGAAGTTCTTTATTTGCCTTGCAGGACCTTTTATGAATTTCTTGCTTGCTTTTCTATTGGCATTCGTGTTAGTTTCTCACATTGGATTTGATGTGCCTATTGTTTCAAATGTGGCTGAAGGAAGTGCTGCGGCAGATGCTAAACCCATATCACTTGAAAAGGGAGATGAGATAGTTGGCTTTGAATTGCCAGATGAAAAAGAATCAATTATTTGCTATCGTGATTTGGCAGTATTTATGCAACTTAATAATGATGACATATTAAAAAATAATTATCCGCTTGTAGTCACATTAAAAAGAGAAGGTGCTACATTAAAGACTGTAGTGTATCCGACTTTTGATGAGACTTACAACAAAGCGATGATAGGAATATCATTTGAGAATATGTATCAAATGCCAAAGAACTTTTTTGATACATGTAAGTTTGCAACAAAAGAGTTTTATTTTTATATAAAAACAACAATTATGAGTTTAAGGATGCTTATAAGAGGAAAACTTGGTGCAAATCAAATTTCTGGTCCTGTAGGCACTGTTGCTGTGATGGGAAGTGCAATTAATGAAGCAAGCGCTATAAGCCTTAGCTCTATGATTTATACTCTAATCACACTTGTGGTATTGATTTCTGCAAACCTTGGAGTTATGAATTTGCTTCCTATACCTGCACTTGATGGTGGAAGAATTGTTTTTGCTGCAATAGAGATGATAACGGGTAAGCCACTCAACAAAGATGTAGAGGGATTTGCAAATACTGTTACTATGTTGTTGTTGCTTATATTTATGATTTGGATTTTTGGAATGGACATATATAAATTATTGTCTGGAAGTTTGCTTGGATAAAGATGGATAGGTTTTTGGATGTTGTAAAACTTGATTTAGATGAAAATATTGAAAGATATTTTCGTGATGTAGAAGTTGAGAGTATTAAGAAGAATAAGACTCATAATACTCTCAATTTTTGTCTTGTTTCGTACAATCTCATACCATATAGTTACATAAAAGCGATTAGGGAAGACATGGCAAATCAACTTTTAAATGTCAATGTTGATGATAAGGATACAAATTTTACAAATCCTATAAAGCTTAGTTTAAAGTATAAATTATCTGATAACTATACATCAAAAGCAATCTATGAAGAAATAAGAAAAGATTTATTTGATGAACTAAAAGACATAAAGATTATATACGGTGCATTTTTTAGACATGATAAAATAAAGTTTATTGACAATGATGTGATGGAAATAACTTTCGTGAGATCAAAAGAGTTTTCGGACATTCAATCGGAACTAACAAAGTTCATTGAAGATGTATTTACAAATAGATATAGTAAAAAGTTTGAATTGAGGGTAAATTGGGAAGAATTCACTGAAGAACTTAAAGAAAAAAGAGTTGAACATGAAGCAACAAGTATGGAAGATACTAAAACTGTAGATAATGAAGGTGAAAGTAGTAAAAGTGCAAGTTCGCCAGCATATGACAGTAAATTTAAGTTACAGAGCAGAAAGGATAGGAACCGAATACTTGCTGATGGTGATGTATTATATGGTAAAAAAACCAAAAACAGATATAAATTTGTGACCATTTCAAACATACTATTTGATATGGATAATATCGAGACGATAGGCATAATTTATAATCTCGGAGTATATAAACCTGCGAATAAAGATTTTATAATTTATTCGGTATACATATATGATGGGGAAGGCTGCATAGAAGTAAAGTTTTTTGGAAATGTCGATGACGAGAATATTTTTAATTTGAGATTTAAGATTGGTACTGAGATAAGAGTGTTTGGAAATGCAAAGTATGATATATATTCAAAAGCTATAACCATAGGTACTAGTGGCATATGTATAGAAATAGTTGGCACTAGAGAGGTTATAGAGTTTGGACATGTAGGTGAAGAAGATTATCATAATATTATAATTACAGATAGAACAGACGATGAGGCAGAAAAAAGAGTTGAATTACATTTGCATACTAAATCAAGTGCACAGGATGGAGTTGGAGAAGTAAAAGCATATATTGATACTGCAACAAAGTTTGGTATGTCTGCCATGGCAATCACTGACCACGGCTGTGTAAATGCTCTTGCTGATGCTTACGAATATCTCGGTGACAAAAAAAGACCAAGAAAAAATCAGAATTTTAAATTAATATATGGAGTAGAAGGTTACCTTGTTGACGATTTTACAGATTACTATATAGATGAGAATAATAAATTTTCTACAAGAGATCATAGGATTGAAGGAGATTTTGTCGTATTTGAACTAGCTACTACGGGACAAAATAAGAAAAATGATGAGATTATTAAGATAGAAGCTATTAAAGTTAGTGGATTTACAGTAACAAGTAGCTTTAAAAAGTTTGTAAGAACTGATAAACCTATAAATGTAAATATAAGAGATAATACAGGTGTAAAAGAGAGTGACCTTGTAAACGCGGGAAGTTTGAAGGAAGCACTAAAAGATTTTTTGGAATTTGCGAAGGGTTCTGTACTTGTCACATCAAGTTTTAATGCGAACTGGATGATAACTGATATTTTGAAAGCAAATGGATTTGATGAGCAGATAGATGTGTTGGACTTGATGACACTATCAAGATTGCTTTTAACAAAACTTAAGAGAAGCGATTTGATCTCGGTTGCAAAAGAGTTGAAAATAAAAATCGATGGGATTACAGATAGAAAGAAAAACGAGATGAAGAAGGTTTTGAAGCCTTCTGAAAAATTGACCTTGGAAGGTCCGATTTTATGTTCATTGCTTAGGATGCTTCAGATGGATTATGAGGTTACGAGTTTATCAGAATTAAAAGATAAACTTGTGATTACAGATGAATTTATTAGGAGGCAACCATACTATCATATAATCTTACTTGCTAAAAATGATGTGGGCAGAGTGAACTTATACAAATTGGTTTCTGATTCGAGCATAAAATATATGTACAATAAGAGACCAAGAATGACTAGGTCGCTTATAAATAGATATAGAGAGGGTTTGATAGTAGGGTCTGCATGTATCATTGGTGAGTTCATGAACGCCATAAAAAATGGCGCAAGTGATGACACGCTTAAAAATATAGCTATGTATTATGACTATCTTGAGATTCAGCCTACACTTAATAATTCGTTTTTACTTGTGGAAGATAAAGAGAATTTTAAGAGTATTAAAGATCTTGAGAACCTAAATAAGAAAGTAATTGAAATTGGAGACGAGTTAGGAAAACTTGTTGTTGCAACTTGCGATTGTCATTATGTGGAGAAAAACGACAAAATCTACAGAACTATTTTGCGACTTGGGACAACATATAAAAAGTCCAATATAGATGCAAGTGGAAAATTAAAGACAGAAGTTAGTGAGGGCTTGGAGAGTACTAGCGATGAGGAATTGTATTTTAGAACTACGAGAGAAATGCTTGATGAGTTCTCTTATCTTGGAGCTGACAAAGCAAAGGAAGTTGTAATAATCAATACCAATAAAATTAGTAATATGATAGAGGAGATTATTCCTTTAAGACTTGATAAGTGTCCGCCACATATTGATGGAAGTGATGATGAACTTGCAAATGTATGTCACGCTAAATATAAGTCAATTTTTGGTGATAATGATGTTCCTGAGGTGAAAACTCGTCTTGACAATGAACTAAAATATATTATAGACAATGGTTACTCAGTTATGTATATAACTGCGAAGAAACTAATTGATTATTCGGTAGAAAATGGATATCCAGTTGGATCAAGAGGATCTGTTGGGTCAAGTCTTGCCGCCACGCTTCTTGGCGTGTCGGAAGTGAATCCACTTAAACCATATTATATTTGTCCAAGGTGCCATCATATTGAGTATGGAACTGAAGAGACAAAGAAATATGAAAATGATACTGGCTTTGATATGCCAGAAAAAAATTGTCCAGAGTGCAATACAAAAATGCAAAAGGATGGAGTCAACATCCCATTTGAAACTTTCCTTGGCATACCTGGAGATAAAGCTGCGCAAAAGGAACCAGATATTGACTTGAATTTCTGTTCCGTATTTCAATCAAACATTCATAAAAAAACCATAGACATGTTTGGCGACCATAACACTTTTAAGGCAGGAACAGTTGGCACTGTAGCAGCAAAGACGGCTTATGGATTTGTAAATAAATATGCTGAACAGGAAAACAAAACATTAACTCAAAATCAAATTAATTTTTATATAGGCAGAATTTTAGATTGCAAAAATAATACTGGTCAACACCCCGGTGGCATGGTTGTGCTTCCAGAGGGTGAAGAAATATATACATTTACTCCAATACAGCTTGCTGCAGATAAAATTGGAAATGGAATTACGACACATTATGATTATCATAAGATAGATAAGAACTTATTGAAGCTTGATATACTCGGTCACGACTCTCCACTTATTTTAAAGAGATTAGGAGAACTCACTGGAACAAATTTCTTGGAAGTGCCATTTTATGAAGAAGAAGTACTCAGGCTTTTTAAAGATCCGTCAAGCTTAGGTCTTAAACCATCGGACATAAGTGGAACTAGGCTTGGTTGTCTCACTATACCAGAGTTTGGTACTGATTTTGCGATGAACATGTGCGAAGATGCAAAACCAAAGACTGTTGCAGACCTGATAAGAATTGCAGGACTTGCGCATGGCACAGATGTGTGGCAGGGTAATGTGCAAGATCTTATAAAAAATGGTGACTGTACTTTGAGCTCGGCAATTTGTTGTAGAGATGATATTATGATTTATCTCATAGACATGGGTCTTGATAAGGGACTTGCATTCAACATAATGGAAAGTGTCAGAAAAGGTAAAGGTCTAAAGGGTGAATGGGTTGAAGAGATGAAGGCTCATGGGGTGCCTGATTGGTATATCGGGTGCTGTAATAAGATAAAATATATGTTCCCGAAAGCACACGCTGCAGCCTATGTCCTTGCATCACTTAGAATCGCATATTATAAAGTTCACTATCCAAAAGAGTATTATGCGACATATTTTTCTATAAAAAAAGATGGAATAGACTATAGACTTATTATGCAGGACAAAGAAGATATAACTTATCATATAGCCAAGATAAAGAAAATTATAAATGAAAAGAGTTCAAACTCTGACTTTAAGAAAAAAATGGCAGAGCAAGAGGCACCAGAGAATTATAAAAGTAAACTTGAAAAATTAGCAAACTTTGATGAGGGCGAAGAGGGTAATAAACAAGAGTCTAATGAGAACAAGAGTTTAGATACTGAAAAGTATGAGACAATGTCAGCAAAAAACTTATATGATTTGTATATGGTATATAGAATAGTTGAAGAGATGAAGGCGAGAGGAATAGATTTTTGTCCAATTGATATATATAAAGCTAAGAGAAGTGATTTCCAAGTGGTGGATGGAAAGATTATGCCATCATTTGACTCTATACCTGGTGTAGGCACAAAAGAAATAGATATTGATTATGATGATGAAAGGCCAGAGTCTGAGAAGAGTACTGCTATGAAATGCGAGATAGAAGGAAGAAAAGGTGAATATAGCTCTATAGAAAATTTCAGCAAGAGAACAGGAGTAAATAAAACAATACTTGAAATTATGAAATCGCTAAATTTCTTTAAAGGGATGAAAGAAAAAGAGCAAAATACAATATTTGATTATTTGTAAAAATGGAAGGAAGATCAAGAAAAAAAATTGAAGAGCCCGCAAAGGAATTCACATTATTAAAAGGTATTAAAGTGTATATGGCAAATTTTAAAGCATTTGCAATATTTTTTGCTGTCCTAATGATTACAGATATAGTTTTATTTATAGTTGCTGGCGGTAATGTAGAAAGAAATTATTTGTTTCTAGTGTTGTCAAATATACTTCTTGCTGGCATTTTACAATTTTTATTTATACGATTTGGAAAGAAAGGTTTATACGTAGTTGAAATTATACTTGCTGTAGTTATGTTATTTACAATTATGGAACTATTGTTATATAAGACATATGGCATCTTTATGCCTATTGGTTCTGCAATTAACAATGCGCAGCATGTGACTGAAAATTATTCAAATGAATTACTGGAAGTTGTTGCAAACAACATGACCTTTATAATACGCTTTGTTATTTTTTATGCGGCATTCTTAGTGACATCAAATGAGTATCTTATAAAAAATCAAGAAATAAAAGTATTTGATGATTTGCCATTTAAAGAAAGAAAAATTAATTACGCAGTGTTTATAATGTCTATAGTTTTTTTGCTTATTAGTTTCTTGTTTATAGATTCTTCAAATGATTTTACATACAATGTTCAAAAGAATGGTGTGAAGGCTGCATTCGTAAAAAGTTTTTCTAAATCAGGGGATAGTATAAAGTTTACCTCGACAAATGTGGCTGAAACAATAGCAAAAGATGATATTTTAGAAAAATATAATGCATTTGATATTGATTATAAAAATCTTGATGTAGGGAATCTTGATGAAAGATGTAAAAATGTAAATGAGTATGTTGCCTCAAGAACACCAAGTAACAAAAATGAGTATACAGGAATTTTTAAAGGCAAAAATTTAATTTTAATTTGTGCAGAAGCATATTCTCACTATGTTATCAATGAAGAGTTGACTCCAACGCTTTATAGACTTACAAATAATGGCTTTAGATTTACCGACTACTATGTGCCATCCTGGGGTGGTAGCACTACTTCTGGAGAGTTCGCATTTCTTACGGGACTTATACCAAGTGATGCTGCAGAGAGTATGAAGAATACAATTGGAAAAAATATGTGTTTTACTATGCCAAGAGTGTTGAAAAGTGAAGGTTATAATACATCTGCATACCATAATGGCAACTATAAATACTACGATAGAAATATGACGCATAGGGAAAATATAGGTTTTGATGAATTCATAGCAAATGGTAATGGCTTAGAAGATATAGCGGGAAACTGGTCAACTGACGAAGCTATGATAGGAAAAACTTTTGATACTTATTATGATAAGAAACCATTTTGCGTGTACTATATGACACTTAGTGGACATGCATTTTATAATAATAGTGAAGACTTTAGAGTTACTAAGAGTATAAAAAAAGTTAAAGAAGTCTATGGTGACAAATATCCGGAGCAAGTAAATAACTATATCTGCTACCAAATATATCTTGAGGATGCTCTTACTAAACTTATAAAATGTCTTGAAGAGCATAGTATGATTGATGACACAGTTATCTGTATGACTACTGACCATTTCCCTTATGGACTTAATTCGGAGGCGTTTACTAATGGAGTAGATTATCTTCCTTATCTATATGAAAAAATTGATATGGATGAATTTGACCTAGATAAAAGCATGCCTATACTCTGGTGCGGCTCTCTTGAAAATGAACATAAAAATTTAGTAAAAAGTATAGATGCCCCAACATCGTCTATAGACCTTTTGCCAACATTATTAAACTTATTTGGCGCAAAATATGATTCAAGATTAATTGCTGGTAGAGATGTATTTTCTGATGAAGAACCATTTGTGGTCTATAATAGTGGGTCGTTTATCACAAGTAAGGGTCGTTACTCAAAATTGGCAAATAAATTTGTCTCATCTGATGGAGCGAATGTTGAGAAAGAATATATCGATGAATATAAAGAAAAGGCAAGAAACCTAATTTTATTTTCTGCATATGTAGTGGCAAATAATTATTATGAATATATATTTAGTAATAATAATACTAATGTGGAGTATAAAAACATTATAGGCAAAGTAGATATGGATGTGCCTGTAAAACTTGAGAAGAAAGATTATCAGCATTTTGTAGATTATTTTAAAAAGTGCAATGAGAATTATACAAAGAAGAAGGTAACATTAAAAAGAAATAGAGAGAGTGTTGACGATGTAAAACGTGATAAAGTTGTATATCTCACTTTTGATGATGGTCCGAATAATTATTGCGATAAGATTTTAGAAGCACTAAGTAGAAATAATATAAAGGCGACATTTTTTGTAGTTGGGACTTTGAAAGAAAAAGAGTTAAAAAATATAAAAGAAGAAGGACATACGATTGGACTCCATTCGGCAAGTCACAATTATGCGTATATATATAGAAGTGAAAATGATTTTCTTTGGGATTTGCATGAATTACAAGATTTTGTTTATCAAGCGACAGGAGAGTATTCACACTATATTAGATTTCCTGGTGGATCAAAAAATAAAATATCAGACGAAGTAAATTATGGCATAATGGATAAGCTTAGACCTCTTGTTGAAGATATGGGTTTTGAATATTATGATTGGCATGTGGCTACAGGAGACTCTTCGGAATTTGCTACAAAAGATCATATATTGGCAAGTGTTGAGAGAGGATTAGTTAATGACTATGATGAATTGATTATACTAATGCATGATTTGCACCCTATCACTGTTGATGCAATTGATGATTTGATAAAACTATGTAAAGAATATGGTTATAGATTTGACAAAATAAGCGATGAAACAATTCCTTTCCATGCAGTGGGAGTTAGTTAGAATTGTATTGTGGCTTGAAGAAAAAAAGTCATTGTGATATAATATAAAATTGATTTAAGTTTATGGAGGATTTATTTTATGAAGAAAGTTTTAGTAATTTTACTTGGTATTTTACTTGTAATTGGTGGCGTTTTCTGCTTATTACAACCAGTTACTACATTCTTGACATCAGGCTATGTTGTGGGCGTATTCATTTTATGTGATGCAATAGCAAGTATAGTTGCATGGGTTGATGCAAGAAAGTATGTAAAAATTAGCGGATGGTATCTTTTTGAGGCAATTGTTTCACTTATTTTTGGCGTTGTAGTAATCATCAATGTAGGCATGCAATTTGCTGTAGATATGGCTTTAATATATCTTGTATGCATTTGGATTATTGTTGCTGCAGTTACTCGTATCACACTCGCAATAAGAATCAAGAAGGTGAATAATCTTTTGCCAGATGCATTTAAGAATAGCAGATGGATTGCCTTATTATTAGTTGGCATCCTTATGATAGTATTTGCTTGCATCTGTATGGTTCAACCAGGTATTATGTCTGTCATCCTTGGAGTACTCATTTCTTGGTCTATTATATTCAATGGTCTTGGATTGATTACACTTGGTTCATATATACCAATGAAGGCATAGTTGAAGTAAATTATAAATATTTAATAAAGAATCGGCGCATAGTGGTGTAGTACCACTGGCGCCGGTTTTTTGTTGTTTGCTTATGAGTTATCAAACTATTTGAGAATTTAAGAATAAGTTATAGACCTGTTCAAAAGATATCTATAATTTAATAGAAAAGTAAGTGATAAAATGCTATAATTTATAGTTGAGAGGTTATAAAATGCTTCCAGAAGAAAAAGCAAGAATGAAAATTGATGAAATGCTAAAAGAAGTAGGCTGGGACATAGTATCAAGATCTGAATATGTTCCAGGTCTCCCTTTAGCTGTAAAAGAAGCACTTATGAAAGGTAATCATGAAAGTGATTATCTTTTATTTGTAGATAATAAAGCAATAGCAGTTTTAGAAGCAAAAAGAGAAGAAATAGATATTGAGAATAATGAGACAGTATCTTTGCAAGTTGAGAATTATGCAAATACACCTGAAAAATGGTATGACTTATGGTTTGATAAGATTCCACTAGTATATATATCAAATGGAAAGAAAATTTTATATAAAAACTTACTTGATGAAAATTCTAAGTATGAAGAAATTGATAAAATGCACAGTCCCAAAAAGATGTTAAAACTTATTAATAAGACATCTGATTATGGTGCACTTGTTAGATTGGATAAGGAGCAAAATGGAAAATTACTAAGAGACTGTCAATATGAAGCAGAGTTGAAACTTGAAGATTCAATTAGGCATGGTAATAAAAAATCACTTGCGATACTTGCGACAGGAGCTGGGAAAACATATTTAGGGTGTCTTGCAACATATAGACTATTAAACTACACAAAAGTTAAAAGAGTTTTGTTTTTGGTTGATAGAAATAATTTAGGCACTCAAGCATTGAATGAATTTAGTATGTTTGATAGAACTGAAAAAGGTGACAAACTAACAGACTTGTATACAATAAATAAATTAAAGAGAAATGAAGATATAAACTCTGATATTGTCATATCAACAATTCAAAAATTGTTTGCTGTTTTAACAGGAAATAAAATAACTGATGAAGATGAAGATAAAGAAGATGAAATTATAAATAACAATGAAAAAGACGATGATAAAGAAATTGAACTAGGGGATAATATAAAACTCCCACAAGATTATTTTGATTTTATAATAGTAGATGAATGTCATAGATCTATTTATGGAAAATGGAAAAAGGTATTAGATTATTTTAATAATGCGATTATCTTAGGTCTTACTGCCACGCCAACAGATGAGGCATATGCTTTTTTTAATAAAAATATAGTAGAGAAGTACTCGTATGAAGAATCAATTATTGATGGTGTCAATGTGCCTTCAAGGATATATAGAATAAAAACAAAAACAACAACTTTTGGTGGTTCAATTAACATAGGAAATATGGTTGATGAATTATCAAAAAAGTCAAATGAAGAAACGAGATATAGAAGTGGAATAAAAGTAGATTTTACTAATTCTGCGCTTGACAGAACAATTACAGATAAAGATCAAATTAGAACAGTTTTAGAAAATTATAGAGATGCTATATACACTGACTTATATCCAGAAAGAGAAGCAGTATGGGAGTATATTCCTAAAACTTTAATTTTTGCAAAAGATGACAATCATGCAAAAGAGATAGTAAAAATATGCGAAGAAGTGTTTAAAGTAAAATTTAATAATAATGAATTACCAAAAGGATTTGTTCAAAAAATAACCTATTCTTCAGAAAATACTCAAGGGCTAATAAGAGATTTGAATTTTGACAAAAACTTTAGAATTGCAGTTACTGTTACACTTGTTGCGACTGGAACGGATGTAAAACCTCTTGAAGTTGTTTTGTTTATGAAAGATGTAAAATCAGATGTTTTATATACTCAAATGAAAGGTAGAGGCTGCAGAACAATAAGCCAAGATAGATTTAAGGAAATCACACCTAATGCTGAATACAAAGATAGGTTTTATATAGTTGATGCAATAGGAGTAACTGAAAGTGAAAAGAATATCCCTAGGACAAGTAATGACAAAAAAGATAGTAAGAATAAATTAAATATAGAAAGCTTATTTGAGCATTTAGCACATGGTGAAGTAAGTGATGAAAACCTAGTATTGTTAAGAGATTATTTATCAACTATTAATAATAGATATGCAAATAATCAGTTGTTTGGAAGACATTTAACTGAACTTATAGAGAAATATAATTTGTCTCCGAAAAATCTAGCAGATAAGATTAACAGTAAGATAGAGAATAA
>JAFXWR010000352.1 GCA_017542725.1 Lachnospiraceae bacterium
CAACCTCTACTCTGCTCACTTGGTTTCAATACAAATAAGAAATCTACAGAGTCATACAAAACTATATCTTCTGCATTATTTTCATTTGCAACTGCATTATAGTTACAACTATCTAAATTCATACTAGTCTTAGATACCCCAAACCCTCTATTACGATTATTAGTACCATGTGACATCTTACGTATAGAGTGTACAATCATTCCAGTTTCTTCTGCTATAATAGCTGCCTGTGCTTTAGCACTAGCTATAATATTACGAAGCAACTGTTCTTCATACTGTTTTCTATCCTTTAATGTGTAATTAAAGGAAATAGTTTGAGCATCTGAAGTATTAGATAAGTACTCATAAATTTTTGATATATTCTCATCATGTATTGACAATGTAATTGTCATAACAGCACGATAACGAAAACCAACTACCACATATTTATACTCTGTTGTATCTCTACCTGTTTCTGAGTCAGTTACCTTTTCTTCTACCCTTCTTGTCTCCCTACTTGTAGATATATCAAAAGTTACTTTAGATGAATCAACACCTAATAGTTCTAAATCTCTACGAGAATTATCTACAATAGATGTAAGTACCTTAGTAGCCTCTGAATAAGTCTTTTTTACATCAGTAAATAAACAAACCAAGTTCAATGTGTCTGGACGTGCAACAAGGGTATCTGATACAGTTATAGCTAATTCTGTTTTACTCATAATTCAATTCTCCTATGTATGATTTAATTGCCTGTTGTGGCTTCTGTGGTTGCTGTGGTTTCTGTAGTTTCAGTTGGAGGAGTCACCATAAAAGGATTTTCCTCTCCAATAGGCTTAGTATAACCCTTTGGTATCTGCTCTGGATTATAAGGTGCAAAAGTATCTTTATAAATAAAAATCAAATTACCTTTTGTATCTCTTACTCTCTTACCATTACTATCTAACAAAGGTGTAGTTCCCTCTGGTACTACTTCTGCGTCTTTCCAAAGGTTCTCTACCTCTTCCTCATATTTAGCTTGCTTTTCTTCTTCAGTAAGTTCAGGCTCTTGATTTTCCTCTGTACTTCCGTCTGTGCTTTCGTCTGTATTCTCCTGCATAACTACATTATGTGAATTAGCTGCATTTGCCTGTCTAACCTCATCAATATACAGTTTCATAATCAAGGCTTGCTCATAATCCATACAATCCTCAAAATGAGTTCTGTAATCCTCTTTATTATAATCTTCAAATGTATAAGTAATAATATTACGCTCTGTCTCTGACAAATCTTGTACGAATACAAAACTATCTATCTGATTAGTTACATAATTTACAGTAACCTCTCCACTAATAGTGCCACCTTTATTTTTATCAAATGCAGGCTCTATAAAAGGTCTGTAAGCTAAACTAGTGTTATAAAAAGCGTCAGGGTCTACATCAAAAGTACAAACATATATATCTGAGTCTATGTTTTTAATTTCAAAATTAGAAATACTATTGTTTAACAAGACATACAACTCAGCATAAGGATTTTTTAAAGCATTATCTGCATCTATAAGATAAAAGCTATTAGCGTATTCATCTTTAAAAGTATAATAAAAATCCTCTACATAGTTATATACTGTATAATATTGATAAGTTACTGAATTAGGTCCGCCCTTATAAGTACCCTCTCCATCTATTACCTTATAAGCATTATTATCATATACAGTAGCAGTATAACTCATACTACAATAATTATCTTTGTCATTATTATAATCACCACGTATTTTAGTTATACTTTCTGTATATTTTGATGACTTAATTCGCTCTAAATTATCTTCACTAAAGAACTCTAAAACGTCTGACAAAACGTCATCTTTATTAAACTGTGTTACAAATACACCATTAACAAACTTATCATAAATAGCTTGTTGTTCAGGTGTAAAAGAACCTACGGCATAATTACCGTCTTCATCTTTTGGTAATGAGTTTATATATTCCTCATACTGTGCCTTATCTACCGTTTCATACTGCCTATCATCATTACGAATAGGCGCATCTTCGTAAGTAGGTAAAGAATCATCTTCCATATCCTCTACCAACTTACTAGGGTCAACTAATGTAACCCCATTATCTTGAAACACTACTTCGTCTTGTTTCTTTTCCCCACAACCTGTAATACTTACTGTAAATAAGACAAGGCTCAAAGCCAAAAGTATTCTTCGTTTAATCATATCCAACCTCTTTTATTCTATTCCTTGTGATAATTTATAATCATTTATTACATCATCCAAAGTACGTGAATCTCCGATACATTCTTTCTGCATATAGGTTTCATCAAAGTCAGGTACGCCTATCTGTGCTAAAATACAAATTGCAGCCTGTTCATCTTCTGCACAATACTTATAATACTGCATATAAGCGTGTAAGTCTTCAACAGAATAATAATTTAGGAAATCAGTAATCTTTAAGGTTATATTAGTATATTCATCACCTTCTTTTAGTAAGTTATCATACTTATTACCCAATACTGACTGTATAATCGCTATTGTTGTTTCCTCACTAGCATCACTCTCTGTTGGTGCATAAATAGATTTGAAATACTTACTAAATATACTAATATCCTCTGCTACAACATCCATAGCCTTACCTGTTGTATTTAAAGCCTCTTCTGGAATAGCAATATTTGTACTGTTGGTACTTTTAAGGGTTATCTTTAAAGGTTCTGTGGAAACACTCTGAGCATTTATATCACCCAATAAATCATCTAATGTTATCTCAATACTAGATAAATAACCTGTTTTTCCATTTACAACTATCTTGACAGGTAACTCTATCTCTTTAGTTGTATCTAAAGTAAAATACTCATTAGATACCTCTCTAAAACAAGGCAAAGTGTAGATATACTTAGAATTTACAACACCTTTAACTACTTTAGTTGTAGTAGTGTTATTATTGCTTATATTATTAGTGTGTCCTAAAATATCTCTAATAATACTAAGCAAACTTTCGGTATAATCCTCAGTTTGTACCCAAGTCTGTGACCCTGTTTTCTCATTATAAGATAAATCATACATTTTAGGAGTAGCTGAGTCTGTATAAATATTAACAGGTTTAGCTATTACTGAGGATGTTCCCACCTTTGAAATAGTACCCTGATAATGAGAGATAGTATCAGTACTTGCAACCTCTAATTGCGCACCCATATTGATACTATGGAAAGCATAGCTGGCATCATTACCCAATGACTCGTACTCTGCTTTTTCTGATGCTGACATAGGTATCTGCATTTTTACTGCCATTGTTAATGTACCCTCTAAAGAACTTATACCATTAACACTTCCTAATAATGTCTGTTGTTCCTCTGTGTAGGTTTCTTCTGCAGGAGTAGTTTCATCACCTGTCTCACCTGTAGTTGACTCTGGTGCTACATTCTCCACCACTTCGTTTTCATTAGGAGTAGGTGTACTTGGCTGATTCATAGTACATCCAACTAAATTAACCATTAAAACACTCGTACATAAACCAATTAACAATTTCTTTTTCATAATGTTTCCTCTCTTACCTTGAATTTACTGTTGCTTTATTTATTAAAGGCATATCAGTTATTGCCATACCATCTATATTTGACATATCTATATCTGTATCTATAACTGTGGTACCTATATCGTCAATAGTACCTGTTAAAGTAGTTGTCTCTTCGTTCAAAGTATTAGTTGAACTTGCCTCTATTTTTACTAAGGTTTCTGTTTCTTTGTCTATATACAAAGTTACATCATTATTATGCTTAACTAAAATTCCAGTTGTATCTATCAAACCACCATTTATTTTATTATTTAATGCTATGGTCTCTTCATTGATAATAGAATTACCACTTATTTCATCTACCATAACAAATGTGGCTTTAGTTGTACCCTTTATGACATATACATCATCTCTTTCTTCCAATGAATCTAAATTTAAAGATAAAAACCGTCCTAAACTACTACGTACATCTTTAGAAATATACTGATATACTTGTCCTTTTATAAGAGACTCTTTAAGAACAAAAGGTTGCTGACCGGGTGTTGACAAGACTAATAAGAAGTCCATATTATCAGACCAATCATCTTGTGCAGTAGCTTGTGCATACATAGTAACTACTCCACCAAACACCTCCGTAGTATCTCTAAATAATTCTTTTGTTTCTACACAAGCTAAAGCTGAACCTGATTCTGTAAATGCTAAAACAGTACTTGCTTTTATTTTACCATTTGTAGGTACTTCCGTTAAATTTGCAAGACTCTTATCTACATCATTACATTTATACTTCGTTTCTGCTTGTATATTAACAGTACAGTTACTTAACTTCTTAGTACACTCCTGCAATAATATTGTAGCTAACTCTAAATCCTCTTGGTGCTGCTTCTCAGCTTCTTCTTTCTCTTTTATATCACTATCTATCAAGTTCTGATAGTAAGATTGATTATAGTCCTCATCTGTTTCAGTTATAGTCTCATCATTTGTTGATACTGATGTTGATGTGGAGTTTGATACTGATGTTGATGTGGGTGTGCTTAATTCTGTATTTGTAGGTGTTTGAGTATTTCCACATCCACTAACTAACACTAATATACAACTTGCTACAATCAAGTTTTTTACTTTCATTTCACTTACTCCTTGAATATATGATTATTGCAACTCTTTGGGTAAAACAAGATTAGTTGTATTTATATCCTTAAAAGTTACATAGCAACTAAAATTAACGATTTTATAATCATCCAATAAAGGTTGTTCTTTATAAGCACTCAAATCAAAATCAATTCGCTCTATCTGCTCAGTTTTCTTATCCATTGTAATAGTTACTGGATAAGCATTTAATTCGTTTAACCTATATGTGTTAGTTAAATAATAAAATACCCATGTTAAATTACTATGGGTTTGTGTGTCATATACCCCTTTTAAATAATATTTTTCTTCATCTTCCGTAATAGTGTCTATCTTAATATTGCTAAAATAATCACTATACTTCATATGTTCGGCTGCCAAG
>JAFXWR010000353.1 GCA_017542725.1 Lachnospiraceae bacterium
AACCTATACATTATCCGTCTTTATATGACGTAATTGTAGAGTTTATGACACGAAAAATGGTGGTAGTTATAGGTCAACAGTGGGTAACTTGGTTTAATGATATTGTGTTTGACTACAAGAATAAAACTTGTTATTTGCCTTACTATACTTATGAATTATATGAATGTAAAGATAAATTGTATAGGTCTGATGATAGAGGGCATTTGATATTAAAGGATAATACTCTTTATATACGACATTCTTTTTTTTACAATAAATACAATATTAACACAGATGTTAAACTTTTTTGCTTTGATTTAGATACCAGAGAGAGTTATGAGGTTACCTTTGATAAGTGGGTAGATGTGCCTTGTGTTGACTTGAATAAATTATATAAGTTGTATGTAGAATCCGCATTTAAAACTGATGACTTTGATTTAAATAGACATAGTGGGGGTTATCATTATATAGACCGTCAACCTAGACAGTTTAGAAATAGAGAATTAAGTTTAAGACAAGAACTAGGGCTACCTACGTGGGAGTCAGGCGTACCTGTAGAGAATGATTATAGGGATGTTAGAAATTATAAATATGAGGAAATTATACAGTTATATGGTATGCTAGACCATTTAGATTTGTATAGAGAGCGTAGACTACGCTTTGAGAGTTATTTATATTGTTGTATAAAAGAGCATTTATTGGATAATTTAGTATTCAAGAAAGGTATTTATAAGTATGGAAAGGCTATTAAATTGATTATCAAGGAGTATTGGATTTTTGATAAAGCCTTTCCTAATAAGACTTGGTATCATAAGTGAAAGGTAGGTAAGCCTATGTATATAAATATTGCTTTTGAACAATTGTTTAAACGTATGCATAGTTTGTTTGATGTGATTTCAGATGAAGACAGATGGAATCATGAAACTCGTGATTGGACAAGATATAAACCTACGTATGCTGCAATAGACACATTATTTAGAGAATATGAATGTTACGAGTTTTTGGAAGAGTTTTATGATAATGAGCCAGACTATGATGAAGAAGAATTTCATATGTATATGGATTATATAGAACAACAAAAGACAGATGATGAAGTGACAAACGTTGGGTTTTTTGAGGCTTTAGTAGCAATGCCACAAGAGGGTGAACCTAAGAAGAAACATTTTGCGTCCAAAGCGTATTCCTTGAACGTATTAAAACAAGCCTATGATAAGATTAGGAAACAACAAGAGGATTATGAGCCTACTAGAATTAAGGTTAACAATTGGGTAGAAATACATACAGAAGGTAATTGGGGCGCAACTCAAAAGCAAGTAGATTCATTGGCTAAACAATGTATGATAGCTGTAAAGAAAGCAGATAAACAAGAGGGTATAGATAATACAGATAGATTTTGGATAAAAGATGCAAAGTATGTAGACCTTAATACTAAAGAAGAATTTAAGTATTTACTTGTGTATTATTATGGCAGAGATTATAAGCAAGTCGATTATGTTTGGAGTTTATATACACATGATGAAATGAAGAGATTTAAAGATTATTTGAAAAAAAGGTGATATGGTGAACTTATGAAATGGCTTAAAAAAGTGGGACGTAAAGGTTATGTAATAAGGTTTAATCCTAAAAATGTGTATGGTGAAGAACCTTGTTGTTGTCAGAAAGGTTATTATACTAAGTTTACTTCGTCAACAATATTTTGTTGTATTTGTAATATATTTTGTTGTAGACGTTTATTTAGGACAAGTTCGTGGTGTAAAAAATATGGTTGGTATAAAACCTGCGCAACATGTCAGCAATACGGAAATTATAATGAAACAAAACATGGCGTAATACCAAAGAAAGATTAAGAGGGTTGTTGATTTAGTACTATGATATGGGTTATAATGCAGTAGATTATATTTGGATGATGTTTCGTAAAGAAGATTTGCAACAGTATAAAAATGATAGAAAAATCTAAATCAAAGAGGAGGACTAACTTATGCAAACGAAACAGACTAATAATTATTATAAGTTGTCAGTTTTAAATACAGAAACTAATGAATTATTAGATTGGAGACCTTTTGTTGCTGAATATCAATATGAATATATACCTGTAAAGCCTAATGTACCTAGACAGGATGCAGAAGTAGCTATAAAAGAAGCGTATGCTTTGTTAAAATTTACAAATCCAACTGTATATGATACTCTTTATCATGTTGTTTGGAAAGGTGGTTTGCTTGAGTATAATCCAGATAAGTATTGTGCAGTATATAGAAGTTGGTTTATAAGAAATAAGAAATA
>JAFXWR010000354.1 GCA_017542725.1 Lachnospiraceae bacterium
ACGGATGTTACATTGGCAACTACAGTAGGTTGTGGCTCAAAACCTAAATACTCATAATCAAATTTAATACCTTTTGCTATACCATCTTTGATAGTAGGTAAATACTCATCTAAAGACTTGTCATCTATCAAGTCTAATGTCATTGTAGGTGCATTTAAATGTATTTCAGAAATACAACCTAAATTAAGTTTTATCTCTGCTAAAACGTCCTGAGTATTTGGCTTTTTAATAACATACTCTGTTTCAGTAATAACCTCAAACTCTTTTGATGCTAAGGATACACCGGTAAAATACTTTTCATTTTTCTTGTTACATTGATTTTTGACATAACGAATAACAGCACCCAACTGGCAAAAGAAATCAGAATTTATAGCATTCTTAACCTGTTTACCGTTCTCAGTATGTTTGCCTGTCTGGACATTAACTTTAGCCAGTTTAATATCAACCCTTCTAAAGTCATCATCTTCACCATCATAATAATCATTTGGTTGCGAATTAGGATTGCACATAAATCTTTTACCACTATATTTACGTGCAGTAAGAATCAAAGATAAAGTAGCAGCATCACTACCTTTTACATCATACTCATATATTGTATTTGCATCAACCTTATATTGTAATAAACCCTTTAACATCTTCGTACCTCAAACATTATTCTTCAAATTCATCTAAATTAAAACTACTAACTACAAGTTTCTTTACAATAAATTTCTTGTCGGCAAATCGCATAGCCTTTGGTTTCGGATTTACTACAAAAGCATATTGCATAGGAATTTCCTGTAATAACCTTATAACTTCTACAAAACTATCTTGATACGCCTCCTTTGAATAATAATTTTGAAGCCAAGATACAACTGTTGAGTTATTTACTTCAAACACAACAGATTCTATCTCTGGATTATTCTGTAAATACTGTCTAACTTTTAATAATGATTTCTTAATACCGTACAACAAACTTAAATAAACAGAACCTCGTATATCTTCATCTTTAATATACTCAACCTGCTTATCTAATAGCATACCCTCTTTAGAAAGCACTATTGCTAAAACATCATTTCGTATAAAAATACTTACATTTAACTGATTCATATTAGCCTCTACCTACAATCTAATTTATTAGTAACATCCTCAAATATTAAATCAAACTCTACACCGCATATATTCTTATGATTAACCCATATATTTTTCTCTTGTTTCATCTTACTCATATTATGCTTAAATAAAGTTTGTATAGAAGTATCTACTAAAACATAAGCAGTCTTAGTACCTTGACTTATTAAACGTCCACTTGTTTCATATAGTATATTTGTAATAAACTCTGACTTTATCAATTCATAAACATTATACAAAGCAGGGTTTATCATACTGATGCTACCACCTAATGTTTTAACAACAAATTGATTTCCAAGAATTAACTTTAACTCATTTGTTTGGTCTGAATCTATCTTATCGCATAAATAAAGCCAAGCCTTAAAAAAATCAACCTTGAATATTCTCTTAGTAGCACCTAAATTCTTTGCACCTATAACATAGAACTTCTCAGAATCCGGGTCTTGCACAAGCTGATTACTTTTTTTGTTATAAAACAACACACGTTTTGACATGTGTTTACTTATATAATTATAGTCCGACTCTCTCCAAATACCCTCTATGTCATTTATATCAACTATCTTCATGTGTGCGGTATCCGTAGTGAAAATATCGAATACCTGTTGATAACCCTCATATAATTCTAAGCAAGCCTTATTAAAAGCATCATGATATTGATGAGAAAGTTCGATACATTTTAACTGAAAGTCATCATTAAAACTTAACTTTTCTGTGCTTGCATATTTAAGGGCTTTACATAAAACAACAAAATCTTCAAGATGATTTAAAACCAAAGAATATAAGGCTTCAGTTAATTCATCCTTCATGTAAAGTTTTTCAATAACACTACCCGAAAAATCTGGTGTAACTTTATTTGGTGCCTTTGTAATTAAATTAGCATCTGTAGGTGTACCTGTCTCACTTCCACCTAAAGAATAAACCATATTACCATCTTCAAATGATACCAATATCTCAGGTCCTACGGTTGTCTTATGTATGGTCTTTGCCAATTTTTTTAAATAAGGCTTTATATCGCCTTCGCTCTCATTTTAATGTGAGAGA
>JAFXWR010000355.1 GCA_017542725.1 Lachnospiraceae bacterium
CATTGCCACTGTTGCAAGCAGGGACAAAGAAACCGAAAATAATTTACGTAATGTCATATTGGATAAAAGTTTTAGTTCTGATAAGGTAACATAGCGAGCATATCAGCAAATTTGTTTATGCCCTCTTGCAGTTTTGAGCCCAGCATCATCTTGAGCATAGGGTTCAGTTCAGCCTTCAATGTGAGTCGCATCTTAGTGCCCTGCTGTCCATCGGCGGTAGTAACCTCGCTGGTAGGGAGCACCTGTATCCACATATTAGCCTGTATGGGTGATTGTTCTGTTTCAAACTTGATGGTCTTGTTTTCCTCACGCTCTATGATGCGCAGGGCGAGGGTGCCAATCATTCCTGCAGGCACGGCAAGACGGTCATTGCTGAGCTCCACATTCTTCAGCTGGTCGAGTTGCGAAGGGTCCTGTCCAGCATCCTGAAGTTTCTGTTTCAGGTCTTCGTTGTCCTTTGCATTCTCTATGATAGGGCGCAGATTTTCCAGGTTAGACAGTTTCTGATACACCTGTTCCACTGTAGCCGCTATCTGCTTCGTGTTGCTTTCGTATTTTGACATTTTTTCTGTAAAAGAATAGTTTCGGCTGCAAAGTTACAAAAAAAAGCCATAACTAATGCTCTATAATTCACAATTATTTTGCTTATTGTGGCAGAAACATAGATAAAACCATATTACTCATTGTCAAAAAACTTCCTTTTTTTCTTGTTTGTAAGAAAAAAGTTGTATCTTTGCAAAAAGAATGCAAAAAGAAATAGAAAGAAAGGGAATAAAACATGGCTACATATGCTATAACATTAAATGAACGTTCAACAAGTGGTAAGGCATTGGTAACATATCTTAATAGCCTTGGGGTGCTTCTCCAAAAGATTAGCCCGAAAAGGAAAAGCAGTTTTCTGCGTTCGCAGGAAGATAAACGTGCTGGTCGTATAGAGAAGTTTGCTTCATCAGAAGAGATGTTTAACTCTTTAGGCATATAAGGTTATGTACGAAGTACGTATGACCAGAACATTCCGCAAGGACGTAGAGCGTTGTCGAAAGCGTGGTTATGACATGAACCTGCTCAAGAACGCGATACAAAGACTTGAGCGAGAAGGGAAACTGCCTCAAGCATATAGACCTCATAAATTATCTGGGCAATATGCAGGCAGTTGGGAGTGCCACCTAAAAGGAGATTGGTTGCTCGTATGGGAACAAAATGACGTTGAGCTAACCCTTCTATTCACAGGTAGTGGTACTCACTCTGATATATTCTAAACATAATCGCCATAGACAACGCAAACACTTAACAAAGAACATAGAACAAACGAAACCCAACCTAAACATCTTACTAACTCTTAAATTAAGATTACGACAATGAAAACTAAAATTACAAATCGATTAGCATTAGCTTTTATAAGCCTAATTCTTATAAGTATTGGTGCATCTGCAATAGAAAATGAGGATGGAGTACAGATTTATTATAGATGGATAGGAGACGTTACAGGTGACAAGAGGTATGAAGTAACCAATTACAACAAAAGTGACGAACCAATTGTCTATGAAGAAAAGAAATACAAAGGAGAAGTAAATATACCAGATGAAATATATAATTATGCCAAACATGAACCATTGTATGTGGGTATTACAAAGGGTATAGGTAAATACGCATTTTTGGAGTGTACAGAGCTCACGTCTGTAACTATTCCAAACTCTGTGGAATATATCAACGAAGGTGCATTCTTTTGGTGTACAGGATTAACCAGCATTACTATACCAAATGGAGTTACTAGCATTGGAGAAGCTGCCTTTGCTGGCTGTGTTAACCTAAAAAGTCTTAGTATTCCGTCAAGTTTAACGTATCTTGGGAAACGTGCTTTTGAAGGATGCTCAAGTATTTCATCCTCCATTGCTATTCCTGATGGAATTATATCTATAGGGGAATCTGCTTTTAATGAATGTAAAAGTATAACATCAATATCAATACCTGGTAGTCTTATTGACATACCACGCCAATTATGTAGTAGTTGCCATAGTCTTAGTTCCCTAAGTATACATCAGGGAGTACAAAATATTGGTGGTGATGCATTCTTAGATTGTAAAGCTCTAAATTCAGTAGTATTACCAAGTAGTATCAAAACGATAGGTGGTTGGGCTTTCGGTGGTTGCGAAAATCTTACATCAATAAACATCCCAGAAGGTGTTACACAAATAGAAGGTGGTGCTTTCTATGGCTGTGATAAAATACAATACTTTTACCTACCCAGTACATTAACAAAAGCAGAATCTATCCCTTCCAACGTTACCAATTTAGACGTTAATACTAACGTAGAATTGGGTTTTAAGGACCTCCGTAAATTAACAACTTGCAATATAGGAAACAGTGTCACAAGTATTGCAGATGGGATGTTTGCCAGTTGTTCTAAGTTAACTTCTGTAAGCATTTCTAATAGTGTTAAATCAATTGGAAATGGTGCTTTTTCTTACTGTACAAATCTTGAGAATATCTCTATACCCAGCAGCGTACGCAGCATTGGTGAGAATGCTTTTATACATAGTAACATTTCTTCTATTTCCATACCATCAGGAGTAGAAAGAATAGAACGACAAACATTTTACGGTTGCAGCAATCTTTCCTCTGTTACTCTCCCCAATACAGTAACCTCCATAGGAAATAGTGCTTTTTCTTACTGTTCAAACCTAACTTCAATAAACTTCCTTAATAATGTGGAATCTATTGAAATGTGGGCTTTTTGGGGTTGTGATAAAGTAAAGGATATTTTTATTCCTAAATCTGTAAAAAACATTGGACAATATGCTTTTAACATGGCAAGTGCATCATCTATAATTGTTGATGAGGATAATTTAGTCTATGACAGTAGAAATAACTGTAATGCGATAATAGAAACAGCAACTAATACGCTGGTTACTGGATGTAATGGTACTATTATTCCATCATCAGTAAAGAAAATAGGAGAATATTCATTTAGTGATTGTGCAGATTTTACAGAAATAGAAATACCTAACGGAGTAGAAAGTATAGGAGAGGGTGCATTTTTGAATTGTCATAACTTAACAACGATAAGCCTTCCTAACAGTTTAAAAGAAATAGGTAATGGTGCGTTTGGAAATG
>JAFXWR010000356.1 GCA_017542725.1 Lachnospiraceae bacterium
TATCCAAATATGTTTGATTATGGTAATTATATTTGTTTATAAATGAACTAAAGGAGCCTAATATATGACAGAACCTTATTTTAAATATACACTTACAGAGACAATTTACATTAAAAAGAAAGAGGGTAAGCAAAAGGATGCTTTCGCCTTATTTAAAGTAGGTATGCCTTTAAAAGCTGAGTTTCCTATACCTACGTTTTTAAAGGAATATATTAGAGTCACATATGTAGAACCATTGGATTATACAAAAGAAACAGCAGATATTCTTGTGGAATTAGAGTCAAAAGAGGGATTAGAACAAATCCCTTTGACTTGTTCTATGACACAAGATGGTGAAATAACAGATATAGTAGTAAATAAAGAAAGCCATACAGAGTTTGTTGTTGCATGGGAGAAACTTATTTCAATAGGAACAGAAGAGGGTTCTCAGTTTAACGTATGGTATAAGGCTAATTCTGAAACTACACTAATTTATAGAGATGGTAATTATTATGAGCGACCAAAGCCAATGGCAGCACAGTTGGTTACAGACAATTATCCTACATTTTTAAATGTGTTGATACCAGAGCATTTAGTAAAGATGGATAGCTGTTATGCTTATAGGGTAAGTTGGAGTAGTACACCGTTAAAGGCTGACTTAAATAAAGGCTTTTGGGTTAAGTATGCAGAGAATGATTTTAATTATTTAGCTATGGATACAGAGTCAGCAGAAAGTTATTATGTAACAGATGAACAAGATACAATGTTGTATTGTTCATTAAGTGACTATTACAAGAGAGTATGTGAGTTAAATAATATCTAATTGGAGGTTATAAATTATGCATGGTAAGGTAGTTAAGCAGATTAACAAGTTGAAGATAACAATTACGGGACAGGGTAATCCTTATCCTATGTATCATGTATATGACACAGAAGGGCATGAGATATATAATAGTTTGTCTTATGAGGAAGTAGTTAAATATTGTCAAGGTCAAGGTAAACTTAAAGGAAGTAAGGAACTTTATTTAGCAGGTTTAAATGTAACAGAGGGTAATAAGAAAGTGTTTGGCTTTGTTAAACCATCAACTACTAATTTACCTTATATTACTTACAAGCCAGCTAATTTATATGTGGTTGGTGCTACCGCTGCTTTATATAAATATAAGGCAAAGCAGAATAAATTAGTTAAAGTACCTGATAAGCATTTTGAGCAATCAGGAAATTTGCAACCTGATACAATAGAATTAAGTTTAATGCAGCAGAGTTTAATAGAACAAGCTATACAGAGTAAAACTACGCTATTGAAATAATGGAAGGCAGACTTTAAAAACTTTAGATTTAAAATTAAAGTTTAGATAATATATTAGATTACAACTAAAAATCTTTATATAATTTGTTTTCTTTTATATTAAATATAAAACTGATGTCTTATTGGTGTATAAAATTAAAATAGGAGAATTATATGGAATTTTGTTTAAATACAAAAACAGGTCATATAATGGCAGATAATAAATCCATTGTATATTTTGAAAAAAGAAATGGTGCAGTATACCCTTATATTAAACGTAGAGGAACACAGTATTTTTTGAATCCTCTTGAACTTGCTCAATTCGCAAAAGCAGGTAAGTGGTTTATTCAGCATCATAATTGTGATTTTGGACCAGAAATAAATCAAATGTGTATGGGGGTGAAGTGAGTATGCAATATTTTATAGAGGGCTTAAA
>JAFXWR010000357.1 GCA_017542725.1 Lachnospiraceae bacterium
TATATTTGTTCCAATCTTATAAGTTATAGAAACTTCGTTTGAATTATTATTCTCTTTTGAAATCTCTAGTACCATTTTAGCCAAGTTAGAGACTATTAAATGTTCTTCTTCTGGTATTTCCTCAAACTTTATAGGTTTAACTTTATTTATAGCCACATCAGTTATATCAATCTTATGATTCTTTTTATTAGACATTTTAATTTTATTATTTGCCATATTATTCCTTATGTAAATTAGTTTATTGTATTATCTTGCGACTATATTATACAAAAAATCCTCTATTTTATCAACAAATTTTAATACATATAACTAAAAATGGGGCGAACTCTCGCCCCATATAACTAACTATTATGCTATGAACAGCTCATCCTTCTTCACATCAACAGTTACCTCGCTACCTTCTTCAACTTTATTTTCGATGATAGCCTTAGCAACAAGATTTTCAACTGAGGCTTGAATAAATCTCTTAAGTGGTCTTGCTCCAAATGATGGGTCATAGCCATTTTCTATTACATATTTCTTAGCCGCGTCTGTAAGCTTTATGCTTATTCTCTTATCTGCAAGTCTCTTATTTAAGTCGCTTATTATGAGGTCTGCAATCTTAGAGATATTTTCTTCAGACAATGGTCTAAACATTATAATCTCATCGAGACGATTTAAAAACTCAGGTCTAAAGTGTTCTTTTAATTCATCCATAACCCTTTGTTCTACGAGAGAGTATTCAGAGTTTTTACTTCTGCCACCAACCTTCAAATTCAAATCTTCGTCAGCACTTAATTTAGTTTTTATCTCATCGCCGGTAGAGAATCCTACAGGATTTTCCGCTCCTTCAAGTAAAAGCTGCGAACCTATATTTGAAGTAAGTATTATGATAGTATTTTTAAAATCTACAGTCACTCCCTTAGAATCTGTAATTCTTCCATCATCAAGTATCTGAAGAAGAACATTATATACATCTGGGTGAGCCTTTTCAATCTCATCAAATAATATAACTGAATATGGTTTTCTTCTTACTTTCTCAGTAAGCTGTCCTCCCTCGTCATAGCCCACATATCCAGGTGGTGCACCGATAAGTCTTGCTACTGTGTGTTTCTCCATATACTCGGACATATCAATTCTTATGACCATATTCTCATCGTCAAATAAATTGTATGCAAGAGTCTTTGCAAGTTCTGTTTTACCTACACCGGTAGGTCCAAGGAACAAGAATGAACCTATAGGCTTCTTAGGATCCTTAATTCCTGCCTTACTTCTAAGTATACAGTTAGCAACCTTTTCAATTGCCTTATCTTGACCTATAACTCTCTTATGTAAATCTTCTGCAAGATGTAAAGTCTTCTCTCTTTCTGTGCTTGTAAGTTTAGTTACGGGGATTCCTGTCCACTTGCTTATAACTTTTGCAATTTCCTCTTCAGTAACTTTATTATGAACAAGAGTAAGTTCTTTTTCTTTTATAGCATTTTCCTTCTGCTCTATTTCTTTTTCAAGTTGAGGTTTATCTTGATATTTAAGTTTTGATGCAAGCTCAAGATTTGCCTCATTTTCAGCCTTTTCTATCTTCTTATTGATTTCTTCAAGTTTTTCTTTTATAACTTTTACGCTGTCAACTGACTTCTTTTCATTTTCCCACTTACTTGCTTTTGCATTGTACTTATCTCTAAGTTCAGACAAATCTTTTTGTAATTCTTCAAGTCTATCCTTAGAAGCCTTGTCTTCTTCTTTCTTAAGTGCAAGTTCCTCTATCTCAAGTTGCATTATCTTTCTTCTCATCTCATCTAAGTCTTGAGGCATAGAATCAAGTTCAGTCTTAATCATCGCACAAGACTCATCAACTAAGTCTATAGCCTTATCAGGCAAAAATCTATCACTTATATATCTATGTGAAAGTTCAGCTGCAGCTACAAGTGCACCATCTGTAATCTTTACGCCGTGGAATGTTTCATATCTCTCTTTAATTCCACGAAGTATAGAAATGGTATCTTCCACACTTGGCTCATTGATTTGCACAGGTTGGAACCTTCTCTCAAGTGCCTTGTCTTTCTCAATGTATTTTCTATACTCATCAAGAGTAGTAGCACCTATACAGTGAAGTTCTCCTCTTGCAAGCATTGGCTTTAAAATATTTCCAGCATCTATTGCACCTTCTGAACCACCTGCACCAACTATAGTATGGAGTTCATCTATAAATAAAATAATTTGCCCGTCAGATTTTTTAACTTCTGCTAGTACTGATTTAAGCCTCTCTTCAAACTCACCTCTATACTTAGCACCTGCAACTATTGATGACATATCAAGTGAAAATAATTTTTTATTTTTAAGTTGAGTAGGTACATCGCCCCTTACTATTCTTTCTGCAAGCCCCTCAACTACAGCAGTCTTACCAACACCTGGCTCACCTATAAGTACTGGATTATTTTTTGTCTTTCTTGAAAGTATCATTATGGCGTTTCTAATTTCAGCATCTCTTCCTATAACTGGATCGAGTTTTCTCTCTCTTGCCCTCTCAACTAAGTCGTATCCATATTTATTTAGCACATCATAAGTTGCCTCAGGGTTATCTGAAGTAACTGTCTGATTTCCACGAACCTCTGAAAGCGCCTTCAAAAATCCTTCTTTAGTAATGTTATATTCATTAAAAATTTTCTTTATGATTGGGTCAGCATAATTCATCATGCAAAGGAATAAATGTTCAACTGACACATACTGGTCTTTCATTCCTTTTGCGATGTCTTCTGCATTTATCATTACCTGGTTTAACTCATTTGAGTAATGGTATTGTATATTTCCTTGGACCTTTGGGAGCTTATCGACTTCAAAATCTATAGTCTTTGTGAGTTCAGCTATATTTACGCCCATCTTATCAAGTAAATTCTTTATGAGACTGTCATCAATCTCAAGAAGTGATTTAAACAAATGGATCTGCTTAAACTCAGCATTTCCATTGTTCATGGCCGTTTTCTCTACGTTTTGTATGGCTTCCATTGATTTTTTTGTAAATCTATCTATATTCATAAGTCTTACCTCCTTTTACATTTTCCCAAATTATAACACATATTGTTAGCACTGTCAAGTGTTGAGTGCTAATTAATTATTGAATAAATTCAAAAAATTATTTAAATTCACAAAATACACAAAATTCAAATAATGTTTTTATCCCTTGAAATCTAATTAATATTCCAATATAATGATAAATCGGGCGAACGCCAACACCGTAGTGGCGAACGCTTGCGGAGCCCCAATAAGGAGATTTATGTCAAAAACATTTGATTATAAAGGAAAATTAGTCGACGACCCTGTCGACCACGAACTCGGCCGTCTGCCAATCGGCAGACTATTATTTAAGATGTCCGTCCCAATGGTCATCTCTATGTTTATGCTTGCACTATACAATGTTGTCGACAGCATTTTCATATCAAGAGTATCTGAAGATGCACTATCTGCTCTTTCACTCGCCTATCCAGTCCAATTTTTAATGGTTGCAATAAATATCGGTACCAATGTCGGTATGACAGCTCTCATATCAAGATCTCTTGGAGAGAAAAACTTTGACAAGGCAAATGATTATGCAAACCATGGTTTTCTTCTCGCTGTAATATATTCTATTATATTCGCAATACTTGGTCTTGTATTTACTAAGCCTTTCTTCTATGTAATGACAAAAAACGAAATTATAAGAAGAGAAGGAATAAACTACCTTTCAATAGTTACTGTCATTTCATTTGGCTTTTTTATACAGACAACATTTGAAAAGATGATGCAGGCAACAGGAAAGACTGTTGATTCAATGATTACTCAACTTGTGGGTGCTATCACAAATATTATTCTTGATCCAATTTTTATCTTCGGTTACTTCGGTATCCCTGCTATGGGTACTAGCGGTGCTGCCATAGCAACTGTAATAGGGCAAATATTTGGAATGTTTGTTGGATATGTATTAAATCTATGTCTCAATAAAGATTTAGATTTTAGAGTTATCTTTTTAAAAGTCAGAGATAGCAATAAATCAGTATTAGGTTCATATTATACTTTTAATACTTCAAAAATCAAATTGGATATTATAAAAAATATATATAAAGTAGGTCTACCATCTATCATAATGCAAGCAATAAGTTCCTTCATGATTTTTGGATTAAATGCAATACTCATACAATACGAGTCAGCGGTTGCTGTCCTTGGCATCTACTACAAACTTCAAAGTTTCATATTTATGCCTCTCATAGGTCTAAACAACGGTATGGTTCCAATAGTTTCATATAACTTCGGAGCACATAGAAAAGATAGAATCTACAATGTTATTAGGTCTGCACTTACAGCAGGTCTTGTAATTATGTTAATCGGTGTAATTCTCCTGTGGACTATCCCAGATAAAATATTAGGCTTCTTCAATGCGAGTCCTTTAATGTTATCGACTGGTGTGCGTGCTTTTAGAGTAATATCATTCCACTTTCCGCTCGTTGCCCCAAATATAATTTTAAGTTCAGTAATGCAGGCGACAAAAAAAGAAATCTACAGTCTTATAGCATCTATAATACGGCAGATTGCAATACTTCTTCCAACTGCTTTCTTACTATCAAATGCATATGGCTTAAGAGGAGTATGGTTCTGTTTCTTACTTTCTGAGTTCATAGCTGTCATAGTTATACTTTCTCTATATATTAAAACTCGCAGGGAGCAAATAGAAACACTATGAGACTAAGACATAAAAAAAATGCCGAGACCGACATTCTAAATAACCCCCTAGTTATAACCGTAGGGGCGAACCCTCACCTCGTAGGGGCGAAGTTTACGAGCCCTTCCCACCCTCTCCACCTAGAACTCGGAATGGGCAAA
>JAFXWR010000358.1 GCA_017542725.1 Lachnospiraceae bacterium
ACCAATATTACATGATAATATAATGGTAATAAGGAAGAAACTTGAAGAAAAGAAAATGAGTCTTCAACAAAACAATCAAAATATAAATAACAATAGTAATAAATAAAGGAGAAATATATGTTAGATATTAGATTTGTATATGATAATAGGGACTTAGTAAGGGAGAACATCAAGAAAAAATTTCAGGATGCAAAACTTCCATTAGTGGATGAAGTTTGTGATGTCTATGATGAAAAGAGAAAAATACAACTTGCTGCTGATAATTTGAGGGCAAATAGAAATAAGCTCTCAAAAGAAATAGGCGGTCTTATGGCCAAAGGACAAAAAGATGAGGCAGAAAAGATAAAAGAAGAAGTCAGAAAGCAAGGCGATGAACTTGCAGCGCTTGAAGTTCAAGAGGCAGAGATAGAGACAAAACTCACAAATATTTTAATGAATATACCAAATATGATAGATCCTTCGGTTCCTATAGGAAAGGATGATTCTGAAAATGTAGAAATAGAAAAGTTTGGTGATCCGATTGTCCCACCATATGAGATACCATATCATACAGATATTATGGAAAGCTTTGATGGCATAGATATGGATGCTGCAGGTCGTGTGGCTGGAAATGGATTTTATTACTTGCTTGGGGATATAGCAAGACTTCACTCAGCTGTTTTGTCATATGCAAGAGATTTCATGATTGATAGAGGCTTCACTTATGCGATACCACCTTATATGATTCATGCAGATGTAGTTACTGGTGTTATGTCGTTTCCAGAGATGGATGCAATGATGTATAAGATAGAGGGAGAGGATTTATATCTCATAGGAACAAGTGAGCATTCAATGATTGGTAAGTTTAAAGATCAGATTATAACAAAAGATAAATTACCAATAACTATGACTTCGTTCTCACCATGCTTTAGAAAAGAGAAAGGTGCTCATGGCATAGAAGAAAGGGGAGTATATCGTATACATCAGTTTGAGAAGCAAGAGATGATAGTTGTATGTGAGCCGGAAGAGTCCATGAAATGGTATAATATATTATGGAAAAATACTGTAGATTTCTTTAGGTCACTTGAAATACCTGTCCGTCAACTTGAATGTTGCTCGGGGGATCTTGCTGATTTAAAGACGAAATCTTGTGATGTAGAGGCGTGGAGCCCAAGGCAAAAAAAATATTTTGAAGTAGGTTCTTGCTCAAATCTTACTGATGCACAGGCAAGAAGACTTAAGATAAGAATTAAAGGTGATAAAGAAAATTATTATGCCCACACATTAAACAATACCTGTGTGGCGCCACCAAGAATGTTAATAGCATTTTTAGAGAATCATTTAAAGGAAGATGGCACACTTTATATACCAGAACCACTCAGAATGTATATGGGTGGTAAAGATAAACTTATACCAAGATACAATTCAATTACAGCGAAAAAGAAGTAATGGCGCTCGTATAACTCGCGCCTACGATGTAGAGGCGAATGCTTGCAGAGCCCGGAAGGAAATATATGCGAATCTTAGTAGCCGGTGGCGCCGGATACATCGGCAGCCACACAATAGTAGAACTTTATTCGAAAGGTCACACTGTAGTTTGCGTTGACAATTTGTATAATGCAAAACTTAGTGCGATTAAAAATGTCGAAAAGATTGTGAGAAAGAAAATACCTTTCTATAAAGTTGACTGCTGCGACAAAAAGAAACTTGAGCAGGTATTTAAAAAAGAAAAGTTTGATGCTGTGATAATGTTTCAAGGTTATAAGGCAGTGGGAGAGTCTGTAAAGATTCCCATCAAGTATTATAGGAATAATATAGACTCGGCACTAACTATTATTGAGTTGATGGACAAATACAATGTTCACAACATTATGTTTTCTTCATCTGCTACGGTATATGGGAAAAATGCAAAATCCCCTATAAAAGAATCTGACGATGCGCTTAAACTCAATGATATTACTAATCCTTATGGTGAGACAAAAGCTATGATAGAAAAAATACTCATGGATAAGACTAATGCAGATTCAAAGTTTAAGGCGGTTATACTTAGGTATTTTAATCCCGTTGGCGCTCATGAGTCAGCACTTATCGGTGAGGATCCAAATGGGTTACCAAATAATCTTATGCCATATATAGCAAAAGTTGCTACAGGAAAATTACCTTATCTAAATGTATATGGAGACGATTATAAGACAAAAGATGGTACAGGTGTTCGTGATTACATACATGTAGTTGATCTGGCAAAGGGACATGTCGCAGCACTCAAGTGTTATAAGAATAAAAAACAAAATTTATTTGTCTATAATCTCGGTACAGGAAACGGAACATCTGTTCTTGACTTAGTTAAAGCATATGAAAAAGCAAATAAATTAAAAGTAAAATATAAAATAGTAGGAAGACGTGCTGGAGATGTAGATAAACTCTACTGTAAGCCAACTAAGGCAAATAAGGAACTTGGGTGGAGTGCAAAACTTGATATTGAAAGCATGTGTGAAAGTAGCTATAATTTTGAGAATAAAAAGAAGACAAGAGTATGAAAAATGTAAATTATGAAGAAATGAATAATTATGCAATGGATTTATTTCATAAAGGTTTTACCTGTGCTGAGACGGTCATGTATACTTTAAATAAATTTTTGGATTTAAAACTTGATGAGAAATCATTTGCTATGTGCTCTGGATTCCCATGGGGTCTAGGTGGAGGAGGTTGTATATGTGGGGCACTTGCTGGTTCAAGTATGATCATAGGAAGTAAGTATGGTAGAAAATCATTTGAAGAGTCTAGAAGTGAAAAGTGCTTCCCAATAAATAAGGAGTTGCACGATGAATTTATAAAGGAATGTGGCGGAACTTGTTGTAGAGTTCTTATGAAAGGACTTGACAGAGATGATCCAAAGAGAAAGGCAAATTGTTCTGAATATGTTAAAAGTGCGCTTAAAATAACAATTGATTTATTGAATAAATATGAGAACTAGTAATTTGGTAAAGAGTCAAAGGAGAAAATTATGGCAAAGGACAAAGAGAGAGAAAATGTTGATGCTAAGAATGAATCAATAAAAGAAAATACTGCTGTAAAAGATATAAGTGATAAAACTGTAAATGTGGATTCTTTAGATCCTGAAACTCTTGAAGTTGAAAAATTGATTGCTCCAGATGAGGAAAAAGAAGGTCCAATAGAGGTGCCTAACTACGAAGAAGAAATTGTAAAGATTATTAGAGGTAATTCTTCACCAAAGCTTTTAAAAAGTAAGTTAGAAGATTATCATGATAATAGTATTGCTGATGCAATGCAGCTTCTAAAAAAATCTGAAAGACAAAAACTTTATCGAATCCTTGACGCAGAGGCGCTTGGTGCCATATTTGAATATATCTCTACTGAAGATGCTAGCACATATATAAATGAAATGGATTTAAAGAAAGCATCTACTGTTATTTCTGAACTTGAGCCAGATACTGCTGTAGAGATACTTAGAGAACTTGAAAAAAGCAAGAGAACTTTGCTTATAGATTCTATGGAATCAGATGTAAGGAAAGATATAAAAGTTGTTGCATCATTTGATGAAGATGAGATTGGTAGTAAGATGACTACCAACTGCATAATTATCAATGATGGCTTAAGTATAAAAGAAGCGATGTCAGAACTTGTTGAGCAGGCTAAAGAAAATGACAACATATCAACTATATTTGTAGAAGATAAAGATAGAGCATTTGTAGGTGCCATAGACTTAAAAGAATTAATTATTGCAAAGAAAGATATGCATTTGAAGGATTTGATTATGACTTCTTTCCCATATGTATATGGTCATGAAAATATATCAGATTGTATAGAAAGACTTAAAGATTATAGCGAGGGTTTGATACCAGTTCTTGATAATAATAATAGGATACTTGGTGTTATCACTTCTCAAAACCTTGTAGAAGTTGTAGACGAAGAGATGGGAGAAGACTACGCGAAGTTCGCAGGTCTTACTGCCGAAGAAGATTTATCAGAGCCATTGATTGAAAGCCTTAAAAAGAGATTGCCATGGCTTCTTATACTTTTATGTCTTGGTATGTTGGTATCAAGTGTTGTAGGAGTATTTGAGGGAGTTATAGCAGGACTTCCTATAATTATGGCATTCCAAACTTTGATACTCGATATGTCTGGTAATGTTGGTACACAAAGCCTTGCTGTAACCATAAGAGTGCTTATGGATGAAAATCTTACATTTGCACAAAAGGTACAGCTTGTTTGGAAGGAAGTTAGAGTTGGATTTTGTAATGGTTTGATACTTGCATCATTGTCATTTATATTCTTAGGTTTATATATACATTTTATAAAAGATAGACCTTGGGAATTTGCATATAGTATGTCGGGATGTATAGGTATATCACTTATAGTTGCTATGATTATAAGTTCGACGCTTGGAACACTTATTCCTATGTTTTTCAAAAAGATAAAAGTTGACCCGGCAGTTGCATCAGGTCCACTTATTACTACACTTAATGACTTAATTGCCGTGGTGACATATTATAGCATGTCTTGGTTATTACTTTTTAATGTTTTGCATCTAGCATAATTTATTGCTCCTGTAGCTCAGTTGGTAGAGCAACGCATTCGTAATGCGTGGGTCGAGAGTCCGAGTCTCTTCGGGAGCTTATGAAATTTAGAAAGAAGGAAATTAAAGGTTTTTTATATACCTTTCTTGTTGGGATTGTTGCACATTTCTTTATAATAGCAAATCCATTATTTAATGCAGATGGAATATTTTATAATAGAAGCATGGGCGCTGGTTCTATACTTGGCAGATGGCTTATTGAGATATTAAACTCAGTGTTTTCTTTTATTGGATATAGCACTGTGATACCGATGTTTAATGTTGTTATATCAATTCTAATATTATCATTTAGTACAATTTATTTACTTAGAATATTTGATATAGAAGATTTTGTGTATAGACTTATAATATCTTGTTCTGTCGTGCTTTCGCCAGCTGTTATCCAGACATTCTTCTATGGTTTTACTTCTCATATTTATGCGATTTCTATATTATTCACTATACTATCAATATACTTCCTAGTAATTAAAAACAATTTTGTGCCTAGCGTATACTTAAATTGTATTGCATTATCAATTTATCAAGCATATATTCCATTTATGCTATGCATATATTTGATTTATATAATAAAGCGCATAATAAGCAACTCTATAAACGACACATTTAAAATAGTCATAAAGTCCTTTCTTTCATTTTTTCTTTCATTTGTTCTATACTATATGGTTAATGATATAATCAATAGAAGAAATGAGAGCTATATTTATAAGATTCATGGCATGAGCGAGTATTTGGTACCAAAGTTTACTATGACAAGTCTTCTTTCTTCAATATTGAAGTGTTATGAGTCAGTATTTGATATGTTTTTGACTCACAATGTTTTTGCACATAATACGACTTTTCTAATTCGGATAGTTTATTTTATACTTATAGTGTATACAATTTATCTTATAATTAAGCTTGTCTACATTTTTGCATTTAAAAAAGCTATGTATTATAGTGAAAGAAAAGAAGCTATCTGTAAATCAGTAATAATTATATTACTTTACTCATTATCTCCAATTGCGATAAATTTTATGTTTATAATGACTAATAATGGTATAGGATATATAGAAGATAGATTATCACTGAGTCTTATATTTTATATAATTTTACCTATAGTTTTGTCAAACATAATTGATGAAATAAGTACAGCGAAAAACACTATTAAATTCGTAAATTATAAAAAGATAGTTTCAGTATTGACTATTATCATATTGATACATAATGTGTGGTTAGCATATGGAAGTTATTATAACCAATACAAAATAATCAATGCATCAAAATCTTTTGCATTAGAACTTGCAACGAACATTAAGATGTTGTCTGGATATAAAAATGATACAGCTGTACTTTTTATTGGTTCACCTTATGTAAAGAATACTCATTTTAACTATGGATACTATGTAGATGCGGAGCATAATTTATATTCTAACTTTGATATAGAGTATGAAAACATATTGAGCGAGTATCCTATGATGCAGATATTTAAAGAGTTTACAGCGCTTAACTTTCCTGAGCCGGACACTGATTTTGCATATAACTTATATTATTCAAGGGCTGTAAGAGAAATGCCTTTATATCCAGCAGATGGGTCGGTTCAGTTGGTTGAAAATGTGGCTGTCGTAAAGTTTAAGGAGCCAACATACTAATGAAGAAAATACCTTATATAATTTTAATATTAAATTTTATCATAGTTTCCATAATTTTCTTTTTGCCACATAAGGAAAAAAGGACTTTTGATGATGTAAATACAATATATAATGATAGATTTGATGTTCTGCAGTTTGGTGTGTATGAGCAAGATGGTGATGAAACCAATGGCCAGGAGCCAGTTGAATGGTTGGTACTTGATGAGAAAGATGATAAAGTTTTAGTAATAAGCAAAGATACAATAGTTTGCATATCATATAACAATGTTAGCGAGAGTACAAATTGGGAAAAATCAATTCTTAGGTTGTATCTAAACAATATTTTTTATAACTATTATCTAAACGACGAAGAAAGAAGTATGATAGTTCCTTGCGTTTTGGTAAATAATACTATAAATGAGTTTGGCCACCCAAATGGTGCAGATACAATTGATAGAATCTTTATACTGAGTATTGATGAGTATAATAAGTATTTTAAGAATAATGAAGAAAGAATATCTGCAGGTAATAACTATACATCTACTTTAGGACTTCATATATCTTCGACACTACCGATTGCAGACATACCAATAGAAAATGGTACATACTATTGGGCAAGAAATGTAGGTTATCACGAGTCAGATACAGCCTGCGTAAATTGGGACGGCAGGATAAATGTCTATGGTTATGATTGTAAGTCAGATGGAATGGGAGTTCGTCCTTGCATGTGGTTAAAAAAGGAGGCGCTAAAATGGCAGAAGAAATAAAATTTAGTTGTAGTGGCGGTTGAGCAGCCAAAATGGCTCCAAAGACTTTGGAGGAGGTCCTTAAATCTCTACCTAAAGGGATTAACGATGATAACTTAATAGTAGGATATGAGTCGAAAGATGATGCTGC
>JAFXWR010000034.1 GCA_017542725.1 Lachnospiraceae bacterium
AACCAATTTAACCGAATTATACATATTATTCTTCTCAAATACAGGTCTTGTTGGGCATCCGGGATAAAATAGCGTACAATTCTTACCATTCAACATAGATGTTTCACAGAAGTCTGGACTTGGATTATGAATATGACCACTTATAACCATATCAACTTCTGCAAAATTGGCTAAATGACCTAATTCAATACCCTCTCCACCAGAATACCATGTAGTCTGTCCTGCAATAGTAAAATTATTATGTCCAAAAACTACGTTACCTGTAGGTTGTGGCGCAATATTCAACTGTCTATGCTCTTCGCCATAGTCTACAATATGAAATCTTGCGCTTGGTATCATTTCATTGTCTGCACTATATAAATCAAAATAACCATCACAAGCAACTGATGTAATAATCAAATTTAACTCAGACAACATCATAAAATCAGGATAACCATTCAAATCATGATTTCCTTTAACCGCAAAAATCTTCGCAGTACGACCCCATTTTACAAAAAACTTAAAAAACTTTGTAAGACGCTCTCTATCAACAATATTAGGTTTAGTCCATCCTACAAGGTCACCTAACAATACAATAGCGTCAGGCTTCCGTACTGTAATAATCTTATCCAAAGAATCCATCACATCAAAACAATTTTGAAGATAATTCTTATGTTTACCCTTGTAATAGTCACTTAAATGCAAATCACCTATTACTAAAATCTTTCCATCTTTTAAATCAAATGTACGCATAAATCAACCTCTCTTTTAGACTTTGTTATTACTTTCAGTTATATCTTTAGGTAGTGCTAAAATACCCTCATCTATCAGCTTATTAATCCAAATGATAGTATTTATTTGTACTCCTAAATCAAACTTATTGTCAATACTATCTATATCATAAAATTCTGTAAATTTATAACTACACATACCTTCATAACATGAGAAATTACAATCTATTTTATTATCTTTTTCTCTAAAGCCTATCCAAAATTCATCACTATCATCATAGGGTTTACCACTTAATTGACAACCCTCTAAGTGACACCACCACGAACCTGTATCTTTCATAGCTTCATTATGCCAAGTTAAGTTCTTTAAAGCATTCCAATTTATTATTTCTAATGTTTTTATGCTTTGTGGTGTTAGATTATACTTATTAGGGTATTTTTCTATAACTTTTGTTAAATCCAAAATAGCTATTCTCCTTATAAAATATTACCTACTATTACAAGTTGCCCTGTTGTTTTATTACGTATTGCATAAATACAAGAATGGCTAAAATCTAACACATTATGCTCTGTATCTATAACATCATCTGTAATATCACAATGCACGTTCAAATGACAAATACTTGTTACATTTGTCAAATCCTTATTTCCTTCAAAATCTTTATTTAACTGTGTTTTTACATAATACTTAGATGGATTTTCTACGGATTCCAAAGTAAGTTTAGGTAAAATAATACTCATATCACGATTTTCAGTATAAAGTTTTAATTTAGGATTATAGTATAAATCCACACCTTTCTTTAACACTAATTCATAGTCACTGTTCTCAAAAGGAACTACAATATACTGTACATCATCAGCAATATAACTTTGAAAAGAGCCTTGTATTATATATGTGTCTTCATACTCATTACATTTCTGTGCAATAGTTTCATCTATAATACACATAGAATAAATATTATAATCAAACACATTATGCTGCGTAGCCTTAAAGATAAGTTTTCCATCAGATAAAGTATTAAATTTAGCATTTATTTCATCTAAAACCAATTTATCATTTGGCGTAGCAGCTATATCTCCAGCCACAGATTGAAACGTTTCTGCCCCTACTGTAAAACATTTAATACTAGCATCTTTCAATAACAACATACTTAAATTAAAATTCTGAAAACCATTACCAAACACATAAAAAATATTATCAATAGTGCTATGGTTATTCTGTGCGTAATAGGCATAAGCAGATTCTACACATAAAGGACTATATATAGTTGTAGTATTCCTAAAATTATCCAATAAAAACTTAACACTATTTTCATTATAAGTTTCTATGGCTGTGTAATCATCAACCTTATAGGTATTAACAAAAAACCCTTTGTTTCTTGCTATACTTACATACCCTTGTATAAGAGTGTAACCTATTAGGGTTGTAATTACAAAGCATAGGACTAATTTTGCTAGAAAGCGTTCATAATTCTCTTTCATACTTCTACTCAATCTACATGATTTTCTTCTGAATCAAATACTTTACCACAATTAGGACATTTAACCATCTTAACACCAAAACTATTTAGTGTATTCATCAAGGTATCCAACTCATTAGTAACTTTTACAAGTTCCGCATCTATATTGGCTACCTTATTATCACACTCTGCCATACTCTTAATAATAGTATCAATCTGCAATAGCTTATCTAACTGTGTATTATCAATTGCCTTAATTTCAGGATAATCTACACAAGTATCAATTTGGTCTACAAGTTGTTTCAAAGCAAGCAAATTATCAAGTTTATCACTCTGAATATTAGGTATTGCAGGATAATCTACAATATTATCAATAGACTTTTGCAAAGTAACCATACTCAAAAGTGCATCTAACTGTGCATTATCTATCTTACCTACCTCTGGTGCTACACTAATTGAGTCTAATTGAGTTACAATAGCTTGTACGTTAGTTACAAAAGTTTCTTGATTAGCGCATTTATCAATATTTGCGTCATGTTCATGCAGAAAATCAATCATACCCTTTGTCAAATTTGCACCTAACAGAATTACACTCTTATTAGCTTCTATATCAGCGTCCAACTTATTAATATCAGCAACCAGCTTATTCTTATCGTTATTAAGCATGGCACTAGCTGACGCAATTTCCTCAGATTTAAGTACCGTATTAAACATCTTATAGTTTTCACTACCTGTAGTTTGTACTCCAATCTGTTTCTCGAAACAACTTCTACTATTCAAAACAGTATTCTCATACTGTATAAGTCCTAAATAATCTCTTATAGGTTCAGGAACTTCATTAACTCTTGCTAAAGCATCTCCTACCTTTGTACTAAAAATAACTTGACCGTCCTTATACATTTCATATAATGACTGACCATTAATATACTTATCACGCAAAATACTTACGCCATCATCAAAATAAGCAATTATACGAAAATAATCTTTATCATCTTGTATAAATTCAACTTGTTTCTGCGGTGACATATTAGACATAAGTACATCTAAGGCTCTAAGCATAGCGGATTTACCACTATCGTTATAACCTTTTAGATTAATTATGTTTCTTTCATCAAACTCACACTCACCATGCTCAATGGACATAAAGTTATACACTTCCCATTTCACAAGTTTTGAATATGCTGATTGCTCACTCATATTAGTACCTCTCTATCTAAAATCTAGCAAACCGTTATAAAATCTATATTTAAGTATATATTACGTTGTAAAAACTGTCAATAACTTAAAGTAAAAAATATTTAATCTAAAGCATTAAATTAACATCTGAATAAAATTGTATGAAAAAAGGGTGGTATAAACCACCCTTTCTTCTCTCAACCGTTCCGTACTAATCTATTTAATTAATACCAACGTTATTGATGTCACCCATCATTGGCATAGCAGGTGCTGCAGGTGCAGTAGGTGCTGCAGGTGCAGGTGCTGCAGGTGCAGATGCAGTAGGTACTGCAGGTGCAGGTGCAGGTGCGGGTGCAACAGGAGTTGCAGGTGCAGATGTACCAATAGCAGGTGTTTCACCACCAAAGTTTGCAAGTGCCTGTGCAGCATTAGTGTTCTGAGGAATTGCATTTGCGTTGTTTACATTTCCACCAATGTTGTAAAGTGCAAGCTTCTCTCTTACAGGCTTAAGTATAGAGTCAGCAACTTCCTGAGTTTCCTGCATACTACGAATAGTATCAAGTACTACTACTTCCTGTGCCTTTGCAGGTGTCCAATCAGCAGTAATCTGGTCGAAGTATGTTGCCCACTGGTCATAACCCTCCATTGTCTTGTAGATAACCTTAAGGTTCTTAGCTGAACCCATCTTATCAGGCTTTCCGCTCTTAGGAGTGTAAGTAAAGTTAAGAACTGCCCACAATCCAGCAGGTGATGTAGGTGTAGGTCCATCAATAGAATCATAACCTGCTACCCACTTCTCAATGAATGTAGACTCTCTGATTGAATAGAACATAGGATGTCCTACAAGGCTACCATTCTCAACCTTTGGCTGTGTAGAAAGAACTCCGTCCTTTTCCTCACACTCGATAACAACGATAGGGAATGTATACCATCTCTCTGCCTCTCTAATAACTCTGTTTCTAGCCAACTCCATTCTGTCAGCCTTAAGAGTCTCGTCAGAAGATGCCAACTCAGGGTCAATACCCTTTGAACGTGCAATATCAGCAATCTCGTGTCTGTACAAATCCCAAACATCTGAAATACCTGTACATAAAGGACATGTACCATCCCAATTAAGTTGTGGGTCATCATTCTGAATACCGTTAATACATCTAACGTTACCATATGAACGACCATCAATTACAGGGTGTGCAAGGAATGAATCCATGCGAAGTCCTGTTGTTCCGTCAGGATTTGTTACTACGTGATTAGGAATATATACCAAAATCTTCTGATTAACTGGTATATCGAATACAGGGAACTGAGGGTCGTAAGTCTTTACTGCTCTCTGTCCTGTAGTCTGTGTAGCTGATGCCTGTGTAAGCTGCTCTGCTACTTCTGCTGAAATCTGCTTTGGTGCTGGTCTTTTAAGTGCCATAATTTTTTTACCTCCGTTTGGTAGTGTGTGGCGTTAAACAGTAAAGATTTTAAGAATAAAAAAACTGTTTGATACTTGAACAGTTATCAAACAGCGAAGGAAACCTTAAAAAAGGTCAAGAATATTTTCACTCTATAAATCTTCGTCAATTTAAAATTGTGCTGTTTAACAGTTGTCAGTGTGTTCAGTGTGTTCAGTGTATTCACTGTGTTCAGTTTGTTGTCTTCTCAACCGAAGTCTTAAAGACTATATTTACTATACCCCATTAATAGGGGCATTGCAAGCATTTTTTATAAGTTTTTTAAAAAAAATTTTTCCACATTATCTAGTATAAAATTTCAAAATTATATCTATGTATAGTGTCTTATTCGGAAACAAAAAATACCTTAACATAAATGTTTAATTTTAGATAAAAAATATCAATTCTAAAATAGTATCTAAACTTTAATTTTTAATCTAAACTTTTTAAAAGCTAACTATCACTTTTGTATTTTTACACCCATCAATGCACTTACGGATTCTAAAGTTTCTGTATAAGAGTCAGTACATAAAGCTAAAATAGCACTATCATCATCAATAAGAATATTTCCTTTGTCATCCCACTTAAATGTAATACATACTATTTGTTGCGTACAAGGTATACGTCCAACGCCCTCCATTGAATACATATATCTTACTAAGTTAGCTTGATTAAAGTCTACTACTGTAAAATGCTTAGTAAAGTTATATGAATATAATTTCACATACCCACTAATATCTTTCTTGCTAGGCGCAGTTACATTCAAATAACAATAATAAGTATCATCTTTCTTCAACACTTCTTGTATCTTATTCAAATTACAATAAGAACCATAATATTTTAACAATCTTGCATAGCAATCATACATATCATAAGAGTACTGCATTTGTTGCACACTTGCATTATACTCATTATAAAATTTAGAATCTTCTATACATAAATCATTTAAAATAGGATAACCACGTTCTTCTTTTAATATATTAAAATAAGTTGATGTTAAAACAGATATATCAATAACTTCGGCATCAGTTACAGGTTCGCCATCTACATAACTAACCATTTGTTGTTGCTGAGTCTGATTTTCTAAAGCTAATAACTCCAAATAAGACTGACTAGGTGTAGCCAATTTATATGCAATAAGACCTGATAATACAAGTACAGTACAAAAACAAACCCCATATAACACCATAGGCAATTTATGTACTGTATTAACAATGCCTATATCAAATAAATCTATATCATCTACCCATGATTGATACTCTGAATTATCATCAAAAGGCTTACTAAAGTCCCATTCATTTATATCAAATAAATCAAGTTCTATATCAATATCTGTAATAGACTGCTTTGTCTTCATATCCTAATCCTTACTTTCTTGGTCCAAATAATCCTGCTTTCTTATCTCTAAGAACCGTAATATTTGTAAACCCATAATTGAAAAAACTAGATGTTCCATTAGTATCTATAGTATATAATCTAGCATCCTCTATATCGAACTCTTGTAATACCACATATTTTGACTGTGGTATATCACATACACTAAGAAAATAAGGAGCCCTATCTAATAACCCTTTAACTGTTTTTAATTCTGATTCAACTATCTCATCAACATGACTCAAATCTAATAAATGCTTGTGCTTTAAATATAAATAACAATAAAACCTAAACACAAGTATCAACCAATTTTCAACTGACATACCTAACTTTTTTGCATAAAATTCTAAGTAAGGCATATCCTTACTTATATTCTTATAGCTGCTTTTTGTCAAAGCTATATTGTCAGTAAGTTCAAAATTAATCTGTTGTATTTCACAAAAACGTGCTATTGTTTCCAACCGTTTAAAATAAACTCTCTGTCGATAAACAACTAGTCCATTTTTAAGTCGAACTTTATCTATCTTATCTACTAATTTAATTGAGTCATCTACATTATCAATTATTTCAAACATTCCCTCTAATGAATCTGTTTCAAAATAACCTCTTGTTACACCATAACATAATGCCTTTATACCCTCGTTCACACATACATGCATCAAGTTAATCATAGGAATATAAAAATATTTTGTACTCATATGTAAAGTTCCTCTATTTCTTCCTTACTATCTGCAAAACTTAACAAAATTTCCCGGACATCATCAGCATTATACCATGAAACAAAGTTATCCATATCTTTACAATGTATCTGTTCACCATTAGGTAAATCAAACTCACCACCATGAAACTTGAGCATTGTAGTATTAGATGGTACTTGCCAACCACGTTCACTATATCTATTAATCGCCTTATGACCAGTTTTATCATCATCTGGAATACCAAGTACTTTATTAAATAATTTCAATAATTCCCCTTTATTCTTTGATACAGATGAACCCATTGTTGCCATAGCAGGTAACCCAATTGCTCTTAAACTTAAGCAATCAAAAATACCCTCTACTACTATAACAAACCCATTATAGTCTTTCCATGATAACTCATAGGCTTGCCTAAAATTAAAAAACATACACTCTTTACTAAAAAATGGAGACGGTGTTGTTATATACTTCTTATAATCAGGATAATAGCCTATTAAAGCTACAATAGCACCTTCTATATCCTCTACTGGAATAATATATCTATCATTCAATAAAAACGTATCAGAATCGCTTACTAGTCCTAATTCTTTTCTTAAATCACCTAGTTCCGTAGCATCATCTATATGGCAACAACCTAATTCCATATTAGCTATCAATTGTCTTTGAGGTTCATCAAAATAATTACGCAACTTCATCAAAT
>JAFXWR010000035.1 GCA_017542725.1 Lachnospiraceae bacterium
CTCTACATGAGCTTTTGCATTTTTAATTACTGGTTTAATACCTCTGTTGCAAGAATCTTTTGTGTTATAAACTTCTGATGTAGCAATAGTTTCTTTGTTGCTAGCTTTCAAATTGAAAGTAAATCCTGTTTTTGTTTGTTTAATTACGAACTGTGCCATAATAAACCTCCCAAATTTTTTAAAGAAAGTTTAACACTTCTTTTTCATTATTATAGCATATTCATATTTTTTTTCAATAAAAAACCTAATGTACGGCACATTAGGTTTTTATAATTACTCGATAACGTATGGTAATATTCCAACGTGACGAGCTCTGTTAATTGCATTTACGATTTCTCTTTGGTGTTTAGCACAAGCACCTGTAACTCTTCTTGGAAGGATCTTTCCTCTCTCTGAAATATACTTTCTAAGAGTCTTTTCATCCTTATAGCTTATAGCTTGAGCACCCTTTGTACAGAATTGACAAGTTCTCTTCTTTCTTGGTCTAAATCCTGACTTTCTATCTTTTCTATCTTCTTTATCGTAAAATTTTTGTTTCTTTTCAGCTGGCATCTTATTATCCTCCTTTTAATCTCTAAAATGGGATATCTTCATCTGTAGATCCTTCAATTTCCATAAATCCGTCTGTCACAGAAGCACTGCTCTCCTTAGAAGCAGCTGGAACGGCCTGACCATTCTTTGGTGCATCTGCAAATTCCTGATTCTCAATGACAACATCTGCTGTTGGTACTTTTTGACCATCTTTATTGGTGAATTCACCAATTTGAAGTCTTCCCTCTACCAACACTCTTTGTCCTTTATGGAAATACTTAGAAGCAAATTCTGCTGCTTTTCCAAATGCAACACATCTTATAAAATCTGTTGCTTTGCTTCCATCTTCTTTCTTTGCAAATCTTCTATCTACGGCTAAAGTATATCTTGCTATAGCCATTGAAGCGTCCTTTGATGAATATTTTAGATCTGGTTCTGCGGTAAGTCTACCCATTAAAATAATTTTGTTCATAATTCTCTCTCTTTCTTAAATGTATTTAAGCGTCTTGCTTTACAATTAAGAATCTAACTACATTTTCCATAATACGTACTGAATTTTCAAGTTCACCAGGTGTTGATTTCTTGCCTTCAAACTTGATGAAGTAATAATAACCTTCATTCATGTGATTAATGACATAAGCAAACTTTCTCTTACCCCATTCCTCAACAGGCTCCTCAACACTGCCACCGAAACGACTTACATAACCTTTGATCTTTTCAATCTCAGCATTTCTTTGCTCGTCTTCAAGTTTCGCATTAAGTACAACGCACAATTCATACTTGTTCATGTTTTTTACCTCCTTTTGGACTAATGGCCAGCGACGGTAACGCTAGCAAGTGCCTAAACAAACAAGCAATTGTAAAACAAGGCTTATCTGCTTATTCCTTTGGCAACGGAAATTGTAGCATAAATGGTGGAATTTTACAAGGGGATTGAATTAAACTTATTTTCCATCAAGTATTTAAACAAGCATCAGAAATATTGTGTTAAATGGTATTAATTTATACTATTTGTAGTATTTATATAATTTTATAGCTCATAAATATAAGCCTTCATGGCTAGATTTCATAGGTCGTGCTTTATGATACAATTTAATTTTTAAGGTGCAGTTTTGAATTATTAAGACAGTTTTGAACGATTTACTTGTGAACGATTAAGTTTTGAATTATTAAAGCAATAAAAAACGGAGCTCGGTGGCTCCGCATAATCTTCATTATTCATTTTACCATTTGTCTTTATTCTCTAAATAATACTTCTCGTAATCTTCAAATCCATCTTTAGTATTTAATTTAAATATCCAATCCATCTTTCCACCAAATACCTGAAACTTCTTTAGACCTCCGACTTCTTTTCCTGCGAGAAAATTAACTTTGTTTCCGTATATTGAATAACTAAGTGAGTCATTGCCAAATACTAAAATCTCAAATTTACTACATTTCTTCTTTGGTGCTACTATCTCTTCATGATATGCTAAATCCCCAGTAAATCCATCTTTTACATATAAGAAATAGCCATTGTGGTCATTAGTGTATTCTACAACTTTCTCTTCGCAATCAATATATGCATTCACTACATTTATATGAGAACCATCATCTTTTACATATTCAAATCTTTCTACATTTCCAAGCTTTTCTTCTTCGCTAAAAACAACTCTATCATCTTTTATTACATTGTGAGTTGCAAGAACAATTACTTTTGCATTTTTAAGTTTGTTGTAAACTCTGTTCTGCTCATTTGCACTTAATGAATGTATTTGCAACTTGCCATTTTGATAATAAGATAATTCTTTGGTATTTGCCACACGGTCACTATCTTTAAATGGAGTAATGCCAAACCAACTTACATTTTCTAAATCATTAATTGTGTTCCCTGCAAGCAATACCCAATCTTGACCTGATTTATATGAGCCGTTCCACTCTAATTCTGCATATTTTGATAGTCTTTTTTTTGTGTCTTCATTAAATTTTATCTCAATATTATAATATGTTTTATTTGAAAACAATCCTGTTCCTAAAAGCCCATTGCTTGAATTCTTCTTATTGATAGATGTAACTGTTTTATTTGTTGTATCTTGCTTTGCATAATAATAAACCCTATCAATTGGCTTTTTAAGTGTGGCTTCATTAGAATCAGATATGATTCTATCTATTTCATCTTGTGTTTCGTATTGTGTATCATTATCATCAGAACCTTTTTGAATTATTTTTGCACCTTCTTGTAGTGTGCCACCAATTTGTATAGAGCCATCAGGGTTTTGAATCACGTCAGCACCCTCAATATGAACATTGTCGCCTAAGACACTATTATCTATATTTATTGTACTTTCTATAATATTGCTGTTCGTTTCTGATATAGCATCTTGACTTTCGCTAACAATTTCACTTGAAAGAGATGCATTATTTCCACTGTTACTTGGTACATAAGAAATCCACACAGCTGGTCGAATTCCCTGTTCTTTATCTACCGTTTCACCAGTTAAATTTAAGTATATACCAGTTATATTAATTTGATTGACTACTTGAGCACTATCTTCAAACCTCCCTGAACTCCTAAGCCAAAAACTATTTGGATATTTTAAATCGCCACTTTGATTTTCATATTTAGAATACTCTGTTGCTTCTGCATATATTTTTTTGTCAATTATATCCGCCTCTGCTTTTTTTGTAATAGTAAAGTACTTCCTAACTTCTTCTTCGCTTAGCAAAAATACATAATCTTCTGTATCATTTCCACCATCATTATCATATTTTGAATTAGGATTATTTACATTAATAGTTTTTAATATTTTTGTTCTTTCTTCATTTGTAAATGCCTTATTATAAAAACTATCATTTAACATTCTTCTAACAGTACTATCTTCCCAAGTTATTTTTTCTTTTCTCTTATTGTAATACAAATCAGTAGCTAATATTTTTGAAGAAAACAATAATGCTCTATTATTAATTATATCCTTTTCTAATACTAACCATTCAATAGGGTCTTTTCTATTTCCACTTTCATCATTTTGTGGATATGAGCCAAAAAACATTGTTTCAATTTGATTAGTAGTTGTATCTGTAATTCCACTTGAATTATTATCTTTACCAAGTTGACCTATTGGCATTCCTTCATATTCCGATGTGTCTACATAACCCCAGTTGCCATTTGACTGTGGCTGTGAATTTTCATCACCCCTACCTATTTTAATCTGACTTCCATCATAATTTGATACATCAGGATATGCCCAACCATTATTACCTGTTTGTGGTGCTGAAATACATACAGATATACTATTAAATACAAATAACAAAATTAATAAAACTGATAAAACTCTTTTAAGCATTACTTAATCTCCAAATTAATTTATGGTTCTTAATATTTAACCCACATAGCAGGGCGAATTCCAAAACCAATAGTATCATCAATAAATACCCCCCACCCAGCATAATCTACTATTCCTAAACGAATGCCTGCGGCACTTGATTGACTTCCGCCTGGCGAACGCAACCAGTAATTATCACCCCAAGCATCTCCTTTTGATGTTGTTAAAGGTTCTCCATCATCTTTATACGATGAAACTATTTGTCTTCCTGATTTAAAATATTGACTCGTTTCATCTAAGCTCAATAAAAATACTTTATCCTTTGTATCATTGCCACCACTTGTGTTATACTCCACATTATCATTATTTATAACATTTGTTGTTAAAATTTGTCCTTGCTCTTTTTTATTAAATGATAAATCTAAAAAATCAGAGTTCAACCATTTCCTAATTAAAGAATTTTCCCAAGTAATATTTACATATTCATTATGATAATTCCTTTGATACAACAACCATTTTGTTATTAATAATGCTTTATTATTACCCTTTTCAAGCACAACCCATTCTATTGATCTGCCTTTTTCATCTTTCCCAAATTCGATAGAATCCATTTCATCTATAGTTGTGTTCCCTGAATAATCAACTAAAGGTGTACAATTTTCAATTTGAGCCCTTAAACTACTATTTGAACCTCCACTTGAAGAGCCATCACTGCTTATAGAAGAGTTGCTTCCACAAGCAAATAAAGTAAAAATCATAGCAATGCTTAATACCACTGATAAAATTTTCTTTAACATATAAACCTCCGAAATCTTTTTATAGTTTTTAATACTTAACCCACATAGCAGGGCGGATATAATAACCACAAATGACATCATCTCCTCTCTCTACAATAGAGCCCCCATTCCCATGCACATAGCTTGCACGACGAAGTGTTTCACCAGGAGAACGAAGCCACCATGTTGGGTCAATGTCAATATCTTGATATCTTGTATCAGCATTTCTTAAACTTTCGTTTCTTAAATATTTTTTTACTTCATTTAAACTTAATAAAAATACTTTATCTTTTGTATTATTACCACCTTTAGTACCATATTCAGCATTGTCGTTATTTACAACATCAGTAATAATTATTGATTCTTTTTCATTTTCATCAAAATTCTTATCTATAAATTCTTGATTGAGAAATTTTCTAATATCACTATCTTCCCATGATATATTTGTACTCTTTTTATTATATTGCTCACCAGAATATAAATATTTTGTTAGCAATAATACTTTGTTATTATTCTTTTCAAGCACTAACCACTCAATAGGATTGCCTTTTTCATCAGTTCCAAAGGTTACTGTATCCATCTGATCTATTAATACATCTTCTGAGTAATCAATCACTGCTTTGCAGTTTTGAATTTGTGCTTTTAAACTTACTGTTTTACTCGTATTTGATGTTTTTGTGCCACCATCACTGCTTGATAAATTTTCACTGCTTTGTATTGTTTGCTGACCGCCACAAGCAAATAAAGTAAAAGTAATAGCAATACATAATGCTATTGATAAAATTTTCTTTAACATATTCATATCTCCTTTATTTTATTACAATTATTTTTCACAATTCATAATTTGTGGTTCTTAATTCACATTTAAAAACCCCTACAAAGCAATACCTTCCTTTACTTGTTTATCTATATGATATTGGCAATGATTATATTCACTTTCTAATGGGTTCACAATTCTTGATGGTTTATTTGATAACTCTCCGTACTTTTCGCACATCTTCCACAAATTTAAATTATGCTTGTCTATACAAACATTTTCCCAAAAATAATTATTATCGTTTTCAACTGAAAAATCGACACATTTTTTACATTTACCATATAATCCTAAATATTTACAAACCATTTTATCCCCTAAGAATTGATTTAATACTATTGTTGTGATTAAATTAAATTTCTTTTAGATAATTCTTCTTTAAATATTTTAAGATACCCATTAGCACAATGCTCGCACCATTCAGGTGAAAGAACTTGATACTCTTTTTCAGGACTCTTATCATATGTTCCATCTTTTAATAACTTATCCCAGCATTGAGCCTCAATACTTTTTATACAGTTTTTAATGTATTCAGTTGACATCTCGCTGATTATATGAGTTTTTTGTTCCGAATCTCTCCAAACTTCATAATACATATATTAACCTCCAAACTTTTTATCACAATAAAAAAGCCACTATGCCAGTAAGCACAATGACTCATTATTTTATATATTAAATTTTATTGTATCAAAACTACAGCAATTAAAATTACCAATTAAAAGAGATACTCTCTCTCTCTCCCTCTTTACTATAGGTAGAAACTCCATCTTTATTTCCTTTCAAAACTATATTCTTAAATTATCAAAATCTCGTTTAGAATAAATCAATCTTGCTATATAGATATTCTCTTCATCATAATGATAAATTAGATAATAATTTCCTACATAGATATATCGGTATTCATATTCCAAAATTTGATTTGTCTTAAGCTGTGGATTAATTTTAGGATTCTTAGCAACCTTACTAATAGCATCATTTATTCTACTCTTAAAATTCTTAGCTGCATCAACATTATACAAAATGTTTGAGATATAAATAACTGTATCCGCTACATCATTATAGAATTCTTCTGATATTTTTATATTATACATGTTTAGAAATCACTTCATCTATCATTTCATTCATATCATCAATGGTATACCATTTGCCCATACCACTTTTATGATTTTTTTCATATTCCAAAAGTTTAGCATCAATTTCTGATGTCATTTTTTCAATTGTTTCATTATTCAATACTTGTTCCATAATGCTCCTCCCAAGTAATAAATTTAATAACTATATTATACAAAAAAAACCCCTTTTTATCAATGAAAAATCCAAATCTTTTATACTTTATTTTTAATTTTGCTTACACCACCCCTTCGACCTTTATTCTTGCATATACTCAATAATTCAATAGTTGATTTTTGCATACACCTTTAACTTTGCGACATTTAATTCTACATATACTTAAATCATTCATAAGAGCAATTTTGAATACAGTATTCAAATGCTATTCTAAATTTCGCATACTCAAATTGATTAATAGTAAAATTTGAGCAGTGTAAAAATAAAAATTACTATGTATATTTACAAAATCAAAGAACCTTAAATTATATGGCATTTTAGCCGTATGCTGATAATTACATTGTATTGTTTGTAAATTACTCAAGTTCATAGGTCGTGCTTTATGATACAATTTAATTTTTAAGGTGCAGTTTTGAATTATTAAGACAGTTTTTCAAGTTCTTCTTTTGCTTCTTTTACCCCAGTAGCATTTTCATTTCCAGAGTTTGCTGCCTTTTCAAAATATCCTTTTGCTCTTTCAGTATTTTGATTAACACCTTTACCATTTAGATACATAAGTCCCAAATAATAATAACTTGTAATGTCATCTCTTAAAGTTCCTATATGATAAAAGATGCTTGCTTGAATATCATTTTGTGAAAGCAAAATGCCATTCTCGTACATATACCCTACATATCTTGGTGCTTTTTTGTCAGAAGCTACACATCCAACTAAAAATAACTCTAAAGCATCTTCGTTTTTGCCGTCATCGAGTTTTTCTTTACCGTCATTAGAAAAACTTACTTGTTGATTGTTATTGTTTTTAGTTTTTGTAAATAGATATTCCCTTGCAGCATCAATTTTATATGCATAATCAAATGAATACATATGTTCATTATTAGACTGAACTCCAGCTGGCACAACTTCACCTTTTTTGAACATAAATAAATTATAATTATTACCTTCTGACACAGCCTCATTTACAACATTATTTTGATTTTCATATGTATCTTTAATACTAAAATAACGATAGCTATAATTTGTATTTTCTTCATCAAGTAAATTTTTTAATTCATTCATACCTTCACTTGCTTTAGTATCACCTTCAGATACAAGATAAATAATATTTCTATCTTTGAGTCTCTTTACCATATTATTATCAAATTGACTTCCTACTGGCATATATGCTGCAAATATGTCATTAAAATATGTAGCATAAAAGAAACTTAGTATTCCACCCATTGACTGTCCTGTAGTATAAATTCTATCAGTATCAATGCTATAATTTTTGCAAATGTCTTTTATAACATCAATATTTATAAATACATCTTCTGACACATTGTTGTCATCATCAACAACACTCTCCATTCTACTTTGAATAGTTTTATAATCATGACTAAGTCCGCCACTAAATGCAGGGACATACACAAAACATTCATTTTTGTTTTGTGCTTCTTCAGTAGTCCATACAAGTCCACCATATCCTTGAGTAAGTTGACTTAAAGTATCTTTACCAAAAAGACTCGCGTCAGGTATAAACTGCACTAAAGGGTATTTTTTATTTGAATCATAGTTTTCAGGTATAAATAAATTATAGTTTACTGTTATCCCTGAGGCATCATCAGTATAACTAAATTGTTTGAACTTAGGAACTTCTGACTCAATTAAACTTTGTAAAGTCTCATCATTTGATTTGTCAATACTTCCTCCTCCATTTGGTCTATTATTTCCACCACCATCAGGTCTAAATCCACTTTGACTGTTATTTGCTTCTTTCATCATTTCGCTTGATTCTTCTTTACTATCATTTACATTCAATGTTTCACTTGCAACTTCATTAGATGTATTTTTGCTTCCATCACATGATACAAGCGAAAATATCATTAACATTATAACAAATAATCCAATAAACTTTTGTGTGATATTAGTCTTATTCATAATTTGCTACCTCATCATTATATTTACTATGATAATATTTTAACAATTTATACGATTTTCTGTAAGTGAATTTTTTATGAATTTTTTTATTTTCCTTTTTAACACACATCAACTCTCAGCTATGTCATCTAATACTTTATCAATATCTTCATTTATAATAATTGACCTATCAAGTATTTCGGTTGGGCAAAATGCTTCATTATAATTTATACATGTATAACTTGATTTTTTGTTTTCAACAACCATATTCCAAAATGGATACTTAATAATTACTGGCGTGTTCATACCAACACCAAGTTCTAAATATAATATTATTTGATTTTTTCTACTATTTATAAAATTATTATATCTTATTGATGCAGTAACCCACCCTTCATCTTCAACAAAATTATCATCTGATCGTAAATTCAAAGTCATATTTGTACCATCATCTGGGCACTTTGGTATAAGTTCAGTTGGTATACTCATATTTATATTGCTATTATTTGGTATATCATATATACCTTTTTCATTTTTCACAAATCCTTGAGCTTCAAGCATTTTATAAACTATCTCTTCGTTGTCATAAGTCTTTTTATTATTTTTATTTACTGATTGAAAAAGTCCGTAATCACCTTGAGTATAAAAAAGTCTTTTTTTATCAAACCCTGCCTTTTGGAATTGATGATCAACATTTGTTGTTATCACAAAATAATCTTTTTTTTCTAATATATTCAATAGTTTTTTATATGTATCTTTAGGTGCATCCATATATCTATTTATGTAAATATTTCTACTCCAAAAAGCCCACATAATTTCCGGCTTTGGAAATGGATAAAAGCCACCACTATAAAAATCAGTTATTCCATATTCACTTATAAAATCAAACATATATTTTTTAAACATATCACCATTATAAATAAATCCTGCAGAAGTACTTAACCCTGCACCAGCACCTACTATTATAGAGTCTGAAGTTTCAATCTTGTTTTTAAGAAGTTTAATATCTTCTAAGTAACTTCTTGTAGATTTCGTAATCACATTTTTTAAATACATTAAACACTACCTCTATTTTACTATTGTTTTCTGATTTATATCTTTTTACTGTGTCTATAGCAATTTCTGCTGCTCTCTGATTTGGAAAGCCAAACACTCCTGTTGATATACAACAAAATGCAATATTACTTAGTTTTTTTTCATCAGCAAGTTTTAAACAAGACATATAACAAGACTTAAGTTCTTCTTGATTTTCATTTGTTACATTCCCATTAACAATTGTACCAACTGTATGAATTATATATTTTGATGGCAAATTGTATGCCTTTGTTATTTTTGCCTTTCCAGTTTCTTCTTCATGTCCTTGTTTCATCATTATTTCATTACAGTCATTTCTCAGTTCAATTCCTGCAAATGTATGTATAATATTATCGATACAGTTATGACAAGGTATATAGCAACCTGTCATTCCACTATTCGCTGCATTTACTATTGCATCACACTTTAATGTTGTAATATCGCCTTGCCATAAATAAATCCCTTCTTCAGTTTGTTTCAAACCTTTTATATCTGTAATTCCTTTTAGTCTTGTTTCTTCTTTCAAATAATCATCTTGAACCTTTAAAATTTCTACATCTATATTTGCAGGAAGTCGCACATTAAATAAACTCCGAAGTAATTTCTTTTGATTATCTTCATCGCTTGGTATCTCTACATTACTATACTTATTATTTTCACTCAATAAATATTTGATTAAATATAATCTTTTTTCTTCTTGATTCATATCACAAATTTTTTATAATTTATATTTTCGAAAAATAACTTTCATATAATTTGCCACTCTTTCGAGTGGCATAAATATATAATCTTATTTTGAATTAGCACATTATGGCATCATTACCTGTAAACTCTTCAAGTGAATTTTCTTTTGTTTGAATACAAATATAACTTATTGGAGAGTTTGCATCTGCAAACAATTGTCTTTTACCTGCTGGTGAGATACGAATGAAATCTCCAGCATTTAATTCTACTTTTTCGCCATCAATTTCAAATCTTCCTTTTCCAGATATGATATAGTATACCTCTTCATTTTTCTTATGTGCATGTACAAATGGAACACTCACACCTGCTGGTAGGTTGTTAATACTAATTTCTGCCCCTGTGAGACCCATTTTGTCATGTAACTCTGTTCTTGCATCACTACTTGAACTAAATTTTGAATAATTTGACATAATTTTTACCTTCCTTTTCATTATTTAGTAAATCTATGTAACTTAGTTTTACCCATTTTATAAACTTGTGATAATATATTATTTCTTTATCAATTTATCTAACTCAAATTTTAACTGGTCTAATGTTATTTTTGATAATTCTTCAAACATTACTTCTTTTGCATTGTCAAATCTTTTGTCTAAAAGCTTATGAATATTCCTGCCAACAGGACAATCTTCATTCGGATTTGAATGAAACTTAAACAAATCTTTGTCCTCTTCTACAGCATACAATATATCTTTTAATGTAATTTTGTTTAATGGCTTAGTAAGTTCTGACCCACCGACACCTGCTTTTGTTTGTATGATTTTTGCATCTTGAAGTTTTAGTAGCATATTCCTTATTATTACTGGGTTAACATTTGTGCTACTTGAAATAAATTCAGATGTAATTTTTTCTTTGTCACTAAATTCTGCTATAACTAATAATATATGTGTTGCTATAGCAAGTTTACTTGAAAATTGCATCTTTACCTCTAATTCACTTAAATTAATTTATTAGAAACACTATATTTCGTTTGTTGTAATTTATCTTATTACAGCTAAAATATAGCACTTTTTTAGTTCGTTGTCAATAGTTTTATTACAACTGCTTTTTTGATTCTTTTGATATTGGCTATTCCATAAACTCATCACGGAATAATAGGGACGGACCTCATTATTTTTTTAACAAAAAAAACACAAAATATGTTAAAACATTAATATGCCAAGACATAGTAGAATAAAATCAAAAACTAATATATATCATGTGATGAGTAGAGGCTCAAATAAACAACTACTGTTTGATGATGAAACAGATTGTTTGAGATATTTGCAGTTATTGAATGATATAAAAAAAGAATATGGTATCAAAGTTTATGCTTATTGTCTTATGTCAAATCACGTTCATATAATATTAAAAGATGATAATGAAATGCTATCAACAGCAATAAGAAGATTAAACTCACGGTATGCTATGTATTATAATAGAAAAAAGGGATATCGATGATGCAATTAAGTAGAGTAACTAATATATATTATAATAAAATTCAAAAATTGAAGAAAGGGCAGGAATGAAAAATAATAGATCTAACATACTATAATTAAGTGCTATAATTAAGTGTGTTCAAATTGTGAAAAAAATAATGAGGTCCGTCCCCATTATTTTCCGTGCCAAGGATTCCATAAGTTAATCATAATTTTTTTTATAAACTTTCAGCCAATTTTTTTATTTTATCTAAATAATTTGCATCGTGATTTGTGATAAAGCCTTTATCTTCCAACCCAAGATATCCAAGAAAATCCCCATTATACGAGAACTTAGCACCTACATATTGATTGTTATCACCTGATGCAAGGAACATAGCGACTTTACTTATCTTTGTATTATTATTTGGATATAAATTTGAATAAAACCTATCTATGACACATTTAATTTTTCCTGTCATACCGTGATAATAAATAGGCGATGCAATTATTAACATCTCAGCATCTTTCATTTTATTATAAACTTCTTGCATATCATCTTTTTGTACACAACTACCGTTCCCTTTGCTATGACAATATTCACAAGCTAAACAATCATTAATACTCTTTTTGAATACGTCAATAACTATTACTTCATTTTTGGTATTTTTAATAAATGTATTTATCATTTTCTTTGTTATACCATTTGGTCTTGGGCTACCATTTAAAATCAAAATTTTCATAAGCACCTCTCAATTACTTTTTATTAGAATATTATACCACAAAACTCTATGCAATTATCCCACCACCAAGAACTATATCGCCATCATAAAATACTGCTGATTGACCTTTTGTTATTGCCCTTTGTTTCTCTTTGAATGTAACTTTTGCATTTTTATCATCAAGCATATGTATCTCTGCTTCTGATTCTTCTTTTCTATATCTTGGTTTTACTTTACATTTAAAAGCATTCTTAGGCACGGCTCCACTTACAAAACTAACATCCGTCACAAACATTTCATCACTATATAAATCTTCTTCTTTACCGAAGGTAACTTCATTTTTATTCGCATCAATTTTTGTCACAAAATATTTTTCATCAAGTTCTATGCCAAGTTTTCTATGCTGACCTATGGTATAATTTATAATTCCCTTATGTCTGCCAAGTACTTTCCCATTTTCGTTTACTATATTACCATCTTTAATCTCTTCAGTTGCATTGATTTTAATTACTTTTACATAATCGCCATCTGGGACAAAGCAAATATCTTGACTATCTTTTTTATCGGCATTTGTAAATCCATTTTCCTTTGCAATGTTTCTAATATTTACTTTTTCATAATTGCCAAGTGGAAAAAGCAAATGACTTAATTGAGCTTGATTTAAAAAATACAAAACATAACTTTGGTCTTTTGTTTTGTCAATCGCTTTCTTCAACATATATTTCCCATTTACAAATTCAATCCTTGCATAATGACCTGTGGCCACATAATCACAATTTAGTATTTTCATTCTTTCAAATAATTTGTTAAATTTCATATACTTGTTGCAATCTATACACGGATTTGGCGTGGCACCATTCATGTACTCACTTACAAATTTATTGATAACTTTTTCTTTAAATAAATCTTTAAAGTTAAATGTATAATGTTTTACATTGTACTTATTGCAAATACTTCTCGCATCAAGCACATCTTCTACGCTACAACAAGTACGACTATTACTTACACCTGCAGTTTCATTATCATATAAATTCATAGTACAAGCAAGGCATTTAAAGCCATCATCAACAAGAAATTTTAATGCCATGCTTGAATCTATGCCACCACTCATCGCTACAAGAACTCTTTTGTTATTATTTACACTAGCCATACACATTAATATACACTTTTTGTGATCCAAGAATTACCACCTATGACCACATTATCACCTATAAAAGTATCTCCACCTAAAATAGTAGCACCTGCATATATCACAACATTATTGCCAACATTTGGATGTCGCTTCATACCTTTAACTAAACTTCCATCCTCATTTTTAGAAAAACTTTTAGCTCCTAAAGTAACATTTTGATATAACTTTACATTATCACCTATTACAGTTGTTTCACCTATTACTACCCCTGTTCCATGATCTATAAAGAAACTCTTTCCTATTTTTGCACCAGGATGAATATCTATACCAGTTTTACCATGTGCATATTCTGCCATGAGCCTTGGCAAAATTTTAACCCCCATCTCATAAAGAGGATGCGCAAATCTATAAGTACCTATTGCAATAAATGCTGGATAACACAATATGATTTCTTCTTCAGAAGTTGCAGCTGGGTCACCAACATACCCAGCTGTAACATCTAATTTAATCAGTGACAAAATATTAGGCAGATTATCAAAATACTTTTTAATTATTATATCACTATCATCTACTATAAAGTCAAGTGCAAGTTTTAAATTTTCTTTTGATTTTTCTAAAAAGTATTGTGACTTTTCACAATTCTTCGTTACCTCTTCGCCAATATAATTTGGATAAGCACTTGAAAATAAGTTTTTCAAAAAATTGATTGAATTTTTTCTAAAATTTATATAATTTTTCATTTAAACCTCTGTGTTAAATAATGGTGTTGACAAATATCTATCTCCAGAATCTGGGAGAAGCACAACAATTTTTTGATTTCTATTTTCATTTCGCTTTGCAAGCATAACTCCTGCCTTAAGTGCAGCACCAGATGATATTCCTACCAAGATACCTTCTGCACTTGCAAATTTTCTTCCTTCATCAAACGCATCTTCATTTTCAATTGTTATAATTTCATCATAAACTTTTGTATCAAGTATACTTGGAACAAATCCTGCTCCTATACCTTGTATCTTATGTGCACCAGCTGTTCCTTTTGACAAAACTGGGCTTGATGCTGGTTCTACTGCTACTATTTTTATATTTGGATTCTTACTCTTTAAAAATTGACCAACACCTGTTATAGTTCCACCAGTTCCAATACCTGCTACAAATATATCAATTTTACCTTCAGTTTGTTCCCATATTTCAGGACCAGTGGTCTCATAATGAATTTTAACATTTGCATGATTATCAAATTGACCAAGTATTACCGAATTACTAATTTGTTCATTTAATTCTTTTGCCTTTTTTATAGCACCCTTCATTCCATCACTACCAGAAGTTAATTCTATACTTGCACCATATGCCTTTAACATATTTCTTCTTTCTACACTCATTGTTTCAGGCATAGTTAATATTGCCTTATAACCTCTTTGCGTTGCTATAGATGCAATGCCTATACCAGTATTTCCACTTGTAGGTTCAATTATAGTTCCGCCAGATTTTAATTTGCCACTTTTTTCAGCATCTAATATCATCGCATAAGCAATTCTATCTTTTACAGAACCTGCAGGGTTTAAATACTCAAGCTTTACTAATAACTCTACATCTTTAACATCATTCTTTAAAGCGAATTTCTTTGCATTTAATATTGGTGTTTCTCCAATAAGTTCATAAGCACTATCTACTATTTTTTTCATAATATTTTATCTCCTTTTTTCTCTTTGGTAGGTAATCTACATACAATAAAAAATGCTACGGGGTTCATTTTCCGTAGCATTTAACAAATATTATTTATTACTTCTAACTATTTTCTGTATGCACACGAAAAATGAATTGCTTTCATGCAACATACACAACAACTATTTAAATTTGCATATACATTTTTCATGTGAATTACCTACGATTATTATATCATTATATAAAATAATGGCAATACTTTTTTCTCATTTAAGTTATATGTCTTATAACAACTTATTGGAAATTTATATAAACTATAGTATAAGAGGTAAAAAAGATTATAAAAACTCTTAAAGAGAAAAATCCATACATAGAAAGCAACATTTTTAGAAGTGCAGAAAATGCACAAGTTGATACTCTTCTTTCTTACAAAATAAAAGGAGTGAAGCACTCCTTTCTTGAAAATTTTGATGATTAATTAATCTTATTTGAATTTTGATAAAAGCAACATTTCTCATCTTTATCTAACAATTATATTATACAAAAAACATTTTTATCAACGAATTTTGCTAACCGGTTAAACCAAGCATTTTTAGATAAAAATTTATATTAAAAAAACCAGATTACCGTCAAAACTTTATTGACACCTAGCCCTTGCTAGGTGGGTCACCTCATCGATGTTTTTAGTATCCTGAATAAGGCTTGCGCCCCAGGCCCGCTAGCCACACCAATATACGGATGCCCTTTTATC
>JAFXWR010000036.1 GCA_017542725.1 Lachnospiraceae bacterium
ACTTTCTTCATAACATTATCAAATGCGTGAGTCAAATCAAAATAAATCAGTTTATAACCAAAAGGATTAACCAATAGTAATAATAAGCAAATAATACCCAATATAACTGTCTTTAAGTCACGCCAATACAATAACCAAAAGAGTCCTGTAACACCAAATATCAATATGATACTACCTGAATGAAAATTATTCCATAATACAACTAATAGGGCTATATACAGACTAAATTTGCGAAAGCTTATAGTGTCTTTACATCTCTTATCTAATAATATCAAAAGCAACATGAAAAAAATCAAACTAATATCATACGCTTTTGGCTTTACTAGACTATTTACAAACAAATAAGTTACTACAACAATACTAAAAAAGGCAGAAACATCAATATCGTCAACACTCTTAAAAAACTGTGTCACAAACATATAGGTCACTATGCCTAAACTTAGTTCTATCAACAACTTAATTGCTATGATACCACCTGTTTCACCAAACAGTACAGTTGCTATATAAAAGAAAACATTAGTCAACCACTCATGGTCGTAATAAACGTCTATTCCTTGTGTACCCCACACTAAATGTCTTAAACCATTGAAATCATGTTCTGTTACTATATACTTACCCAATCGACTCTGCCAAACAAAGTCCCAATCAGATAAACCCATTATTGTACTCATTAAAAATATACATACTATACTTATTAAGAACAAAATGTTTTTATTCCTCAACAGTTTATTAACATTCATCACTTAACTTCCTTCTTCACAAAATAGGCTAATCTACCGTCATCATACTTACACTCATAATCAGAATTGTCTTTTAAATAAGCATACAAATTTGTATCTCTCATTACAGGATAATCAAAAGCTAATCGGCTTTTTTCAATAAGTAAAAACTTATCTAAACCATATTTTTCTATAACTTCTTCAATATCCTTTGGACTACCGTATTCCATACAGTAAGCATCCCAACTACGCTCCTTGACATAAGGAAAAGCACCAATTAAAAACGATTTATATTCTAAGCCATCAATAAACACATGACCATCATAAAAACCCTCTGTATTCTCTTCCAAATCCGCTTTCAACATATCCCTTAATTCATCAGTATAAATATATTGCATGGTATATTGCTTATCAAAATCCGCATACGTCATCCATACCAACATATTTATCCATATAGAAATAAAAGTGATTACTAACGTTGGCGCAAACAAACTCTTTATAGGCCACTTTTTCAAATCCTCATACTGACCTAATACAAATGTAATCAAAGCAATAGGGTACATATATAAAAAGTGCCTTCTTGAATTTACTGCAAGCAAGAAAAACAATATGTACATTGCAAAGTATACCCAATTCTCTTGCTTTCTATCCATGTGCATAATATGTATAAAAGCAATAATCAACAATAATGCAAATACCTTACCGCCATAAGTAGCAAGTGACAAGCCAGCCCATTCTGAAATCAAAAATTTCATCATATCATCTGAGAAATGAGAGACATCAAAAGCTATTAGCTTATATCCAAATGGATTTATTAACAAAGAGCCTAAGACACCTATTCCTAATAATAATGTCTTAACATCTCTGAACCAAAATAGCCAATACAAACCGCAAATAACAAATACTAGAATAACACTTCCTGAGTGCATATTGTTCCATAAAATAGTAATAAGTAAAATATCAATCGCAAAACGTTTAAATGTCTTTTCATTTGCTCTATATTTTTCAATGCTTATTATCAAGAGCATAGTAAAAAGTACACTAAAGTCATAAGCCTTTGGTTTAAGTAACATCATGCTAAAACAGTACATAGATACCATACAAGCTAGATATGTAAACCAACTCATTTTAGAAAAATCTTTAATGAAATACTTTACAAAATAAAAGGTTACAAAAACAAATAAAGACTCCAATACTAACTTAATAGCTACTACGCCACCAAATGTACCGAAAGTACTCTTACATAAATAAAAGAATACATTAGTTAGCCATTCATGGTCTACGTAATGTCCTAATCCTTTTGTACCCCAAATTAAATCTCCTAAAGAATCAAACCTACCATGCGTAACTATCTCCTTACCCAAATAGGATTGCCAATAATAATCCCAATCACCAAGACCAACAACGGTACTTATAATAAACATAAATAAAACGCTGATAAAAAACATATACTCTTTATTAGCAGTAAATTCTTTTAATTTTGCATTAATATTCTTCATTCCCATCACCTATCCTGTAAGAAGCCAAATTTACTTACATCTGCTCTTAATGAATCAACGTATTTTGTATAAAGTCTGTCATAATTAGTCTTAAATATCATATCTGACTGTCCAAATACAGATTTTATCTGTGAAAAGCCTGCATTCCAAGCATCTGTATCTTCTGCATATCTCACAAGTTTACGTTGGTCTAAAGTACGTTGTACAAAATCCAAACAAAACTCATATAACTGTGCAGTTTCAGTAGTCCACTCAGTACGTGCCATCTGTAATTGCTTAATGACAAAATCATTAGATGGTGTATCTTCTAACTGTTTTGTAATCAAACTATCCGTAGTTGCCATTTCAATAAGTTCTTTATCCACAAAGAATAACTTATTATCAATAGTAGTGTTCACACCGTCCCACTGTACATTTCTCAAACAAGAAAACATAGACTTATTATCTAATAAGAACAACAATACAGCATTTTTACACCACTTATCATAGCCCTCTACCTTTACATTAGGGGCTGAAATACTTAGCTTATTATTATTCCATGTAGGTGTTACTAATACAGAAAAAGCAAAATAAGCTACACATCTCCAAAAGTTTTCCTCTGTTATATTTACATACAATTTACTTGAAGGCGTACCTGATAATAACAAGATATTCTTTATATCTTGCATAGTCTTTGTTACTGTCATAGTACCCAATGCGTTTTCTGCTATTTTGTTACTAAACTTAGCAGTCTTATTAAACTTTTCACCTCCTTTAAATGTCGCATAATTCAACATAATGGGAGCCTGTTTATAAAATAAAACATCATTAGGTTGCAACCAATCATATACAGATACCCTATTTTCCTCAAACAGAATATCCTCGCCATCCTCTACCTTTGTCTTACTAATTAAACGCTTCTTTGTAAGTAAGATAGGTTTATTCTCTGCAATACCTTCACTTGACCATAAACTAAAGTGCAAAGATTCTACACCATTTATGGTGCTATTAAAGTCTTTTAATGAGAAACAAAAACCTTCCTTAAAATTAAAAGTATCTCTAAAATATTTCAAGAAAACATTATTAGTATTATCAGTATATAATGCGGTGTCCCCAAAGAAACCTACATAACAATTTGTAAGATTATACTGTTCTACAAATTTAACCATTTTATACAAATACTGATAATGTATATTCAAGTTCTGTGTAGTAAATCCATCAGCATACATTAAATCACTAACATCTGTTTTTAAATCTTCTTTTTTCACAGGAAGATTACACAACAATACTAATGGCTTATCATGTTTGATAGTATCCTGTAATTTCTCAGGTAATTTATCAAAGTCAAAATCATTAACAAAGTCAAACTTAAAATAAGTAATACCCTTTTTAACCTTACGTGAAGCTACTACTTGAGCATTACCATGTGATAAAAATACATTCTGTGTATCCAGTTTACTACCTGAAAATAATGTGTCAGAAAGACTATGAATATCCCAAAAGACAGTTGAACCTATATCAAGATATTTTGACACGCTCTTAATGACTTCTTTACCCCATACTGGCTCTACGCTATACTCTTGTACATTACTTACATAGGTCTCTATAAAGTAGGTACTCATAGTATCTTGTGCGCTCTCTACATCATCAAGAGTATAAGAATTCGTAATTACTCTCTCAAGCAATTTATGACGCAACCAATCATCTCCTGTTTGGCTTGTTATATCGGTTGCGACTACCTCTCTTAGATTGTTATAGAAGTCTAAACAAGTTTTGCCTGTAACCTTAATATAGTAACGAATTGCTAATTTTAATAATTCCATATTCTCCGTACCTCAACTATTTTGTAAATACTACTTAAATAATACTGAATAAAGTTATTATCACAAAGAAAATAGCATATTTCTTTGTATGGTCTCGCATCTTAAACTTATCATTCTTATCCGTTAACACCAATAACCCTAATATTATACCAAATACTGCAAAAATCAAACCCCATTTGCATACACACTAATGTATATAAAAGGCAAATACGTTACTATTGCCCCATAAGGAAAAACTCAATAATGGTATAAGTTCATAAAACCCTAAACATTGTATTGCTAACAGAATACTTGATATTAGTATAATTGCTGCATAAAACATAATTACATTTTGCCTTTCTTATAATATGTTCACGTAGTTCAAACCCTCTAATAGTTCATTCTTATACGTCAACAAGGTTTCATAAACCTTTACCATATCCACAGTAATAGTATTACTATTCTCTTTTAATAACAACTGCAAATAAGCAATACCCTTAGATTCTAGCTTTTCATAAAACACATTTAAATCAGAACAATCTTTAAATAAAGGTTTTACCATTAAAGACATATTAGGTAGATGTGCAACCTTAACATATTCATAATTAGTAAATAACTTATTCTGTTTTAAAGTACTAGATAAAGCCTTACTTAATATGTCACTTACACCTGTACTAAACACAGGCTCTTGCGAGAAGTCATATAAAAAAATCTCAAAAACATTTGTAATCTTATGGTCTATTACAAATTCATGTACCTGTGATTCTGTAATATAAGTTACCCCTATATCCTCTAACAACTGATGTATTCGATAACTGACTTTACTTGGACAAAAAGGATTACTACATTGTAACTCTGTCAATAGCTCAGTCATCACCATTGGAGAATTACAACCTTGTTCATCACATTCTTTGGGTAATATATCATAAAAACCCATTGGTATATTCTCATTTATATTTTCTACAAAATCAGATACTATCATAATCTACCTTGTCTTTCAAAAGTACATAAACTATTTCATGATACATATTAGTGTATCACAAAACCCTTTATTTGCAAAGTCTTTATTTTAAAAGACTTGGAAATTTAACATAAAAAAAGGACTTGCCTATGCAAGTCCCTTCCTTAGTCATATAGACATTGAACTCTTAAATTACTTATTAACAGCTTCCTTAAGAGCCTTACCAGCCTTAAACTTAGGTGCCTTTGAAGCAGGAATCTTAACTGATGCACCAGTCTGAGGGTTACGTCCTGTTCTAGCTGCTCTCTTAGCTACGTCAAAAGAACCGAAGCCTACGAGCTGAACCTTCTCACCCTTCTTAAGTGCATCTGTGATTGCTCCTGTAGTAGCATCAAGAGTTGCTGCTGCTGTCTTCTTAGAAACACCTGCTGTTGTTGCAATTGCTGCAATAAGTTCTGCCTTTGTCATCTTTAAATTCCTCCATAAATATAATGTTTTTGTACCTCATTAGATTAGAATTAACCCAAATTAGTAACAACTATACGTTTCAGCCGTTTTATTAACGACCCTACGAATAATATAAACTACAAACACAATAATGTCAAGCATTTTCATAAAAATTTTTTAGTATCAAGGGTTTGCTCGCAAGTCTTTTATTTTCAAGGGTTTGCAAAGTTCAGCTTGACGAATTTTGAAAAAAACTCAAAAAAATTTTTAAAATTTTTTCCTTATTTTGGAAAAAAATCTGGTACTTTTACCCTCTTGACACAAAAAGGTTGTACTTTCGTACAACCCTCTGTTTTAATTATGTATTTGGAATCTCTTGCTTTAGCAGTCTATTTAACTCTCTTTTCTTCCCTAAAGGCGTAAAAGAGTCATAATTAGGGCATTGTCTAGCTAAATTAGTTATAATAACTGCTTTCTCAAATTCATCCTTACATTGGTCTAAATACTCTTTATAAGTCATATTCTATTCCTCTAAATGCAATGTAATATATACTTGCATCATTACGTTGTTCAATTAAGAGGCTACTTTAAACGCCCAAGTAACACCGTTCTTAGGTTCTATTGGTACATGCTCAACCAGTCCATTATCATATAAATCATCTAATACATATAAGATAGCTTCTCGATTATCAATACCCTCTTTTGCCAAGCGTAAACACAAATCAAGTAAACAAAATGGCTCTGTCTGTTTCATAATAAGACCACGAATTACCGTATACTTATTAGGCATTTCCTTTTCCTCTTTCTTTATTAAATTGCTAAATTATTAGTTTCAAACTACTCTATTATTGTTACATAAATGAGGTCATTTTTCTATAGGCATTATTTACAAAAAGGAAGTAATTTACTTGGGTTTTTTAACACAATATCTTCGTTTTCCAAAAAACGATTACAAAACGTACATATTAAACCGCCACCTTTACCAGTCTTTCCTGTAAGGGTTGTTTTATATGTAAAGCGTACAATTTTGTTATTTGGTGCTTTACCCTCTGCTTTCTCTATTGACTCTATATGTATTACTTTCATATCAATAGGGTCACTCCAATATCTACCTTGTGCTATGCACTCTGCGATATATTTACGTGAATTATTCTTTTCATAAATGGTGTCATAAGAAGGTAAGATAGGATTATTCTTTCTATACTCAATTACACTATTAGCAAACGCCAATAACTTATCTACAGCCTTTTTATCCTCTCTATTTATTGATGTCGATACTCTTGTTAGCATATCCTTTATATCTGGAATATCCTTAATTATCAGACTTTCTACACTTATCCAAGTTTTCCCATCTCTAGTCGTATACCACTTCTTATCCTCTGGTATATATAAATAAGTCCATGCTTCCCAAGGAATATTACCTATAGGTCCTTTATATTGAACACAAGACATATCCTCATAACTACCTCTATCTCTTTTATAGGCAGAAGTCATAAACTCTACGCTTTCCTTATATTCTTTATCCATCATTCTTTTATTTAGGTCATGTTTTTTACCTATTACATAACCCAATGATGATAAATCTTCTAAATCCAAAAGGTTTTCGATTTTTCCTACAGTATCATAATATAAAAGTAATAAAACGCCATTATGTGCTAAATAGCCGTCATTATGACAATAACTCCCTCTCACTACTCTATTAACATAAACTTAGTTAACCCTTTTTGTAATGGCTCTGCCAATGCTATAAAACTATTTGTTGCCATAAAACCCTCCTTTATAAGCTAAACTGACTATCATCCATTTTATCATTTGGTATATCTGGTAATTCTCTTATTTTATAAGAACTTCTTCTAGGTAACTTTTTTTCTTCCTCTTTCTCTTCTTCATCTTCCCTTATTTTACGCAATACGTCTTGCATAATAGGATTGTTGTTATATACTAAAGTAGCTTTCTGATATGCTTCTTTTAACTTAGTTCCTTGCTCTTTATTCTTATTAGGTACTACGTTTTTAGCTTTTTGACGCTTATCTGGTGATAATACAGCATATTGTAACTGTTCCACTTGAATCATAAACTCATAAAAATTCCTAGACTTAGCTCGTAATTCTTCATAAATTGTTCTAGTAATTTGATAATAATGACATAATTCTTTTAAACTAGTAAACACCATACCTCTGTTAGTTATATAAAAACATTTAGCAGATTTATGTTTTGCAAATTCTTCTGCAAATACCATACAAGTACTACTATCACACATTCCATTTACTGTTTTATGTGTACAATTATAATTATAAGCACAATGTACCTTTGCCATATTTACCTCATAATTGAATCTTTTTTCCTGTTATAACATCTACTATCTCTTTACCGGGTCCAAAAGCTGCTCGCATCTCTGCTAATTCCTCTTGACTCGGAGTATAATCTTTCATGCGCTCTTTATACCCTTTTAAAAACTCTTGTGTTTCTTTTTCTCGTTCTTTGTCATTCTTTACAAAATATAACCTTGGACATATATTTGAATAAGCTAAACATTCATAACACTCTCTTGGTATTACATTCTTATTACTCCACCATCTTGCAATACCGTGTTGGTCTATAAATAACTTTCCATTTACATAATCTTCTGTTATCTTGAAAATATGTTTTGCAGCATCCCTTCTCCAAAATAACTCATTAGCATTTTGTGCTTTCCCTGTCAATTCCTTATAAAATCTATGTGTATAATTCTTTTTATTCTCTTGGCTATAACGTCTACTCCATATCAATAATTGCTTTAAAGTAGCGTCATCTAAATTACCTATTTCAGCAATAATATACAGTAATTCAGGATATACAATCTTATTACTCATCTGCCACATAGGTATTCCTTGTTGGTCTATATAAATAATATGCTTATCTATCCATCCTCTTACTACACTTCGTTGTTCCACCGCATCTCTTTGCCAATTAGGACCATGTTGACCTTTTAAGTCCTCTACGTACAAATTCTCCATAAAAGCCTCGCTCTCTTTTAATAATCTCTACCACTATAACGTTGTTGTAAATTATACAATCTATTATATATTTCATTAAATGATTGTGGTGTTAAAGTATTAGTACTTATCTTATATTCACCCACCTTAGACTCTTCATAAGTTCCTTTACTTATACCCTCGCTCTTATCACATTCGTCTATCCAACTTGTATGAAACCACATACCCACATCATTAGGCTTAAAGGTATTTACACCAACAAAACGACAAATACTAGCTTTATACTCTTTAATATTTTTATTCATCCATGTTTTAAATTGGGATTCATTTGTTGTATAAAAACAACTTGCGTCTACATATTCATCATCTGGACTTGTAGATGCATCATAAACATCTGCTTTTATCAACTCACCAAAACCTAAATATAACTTCTTAGGTGCTTTTCCATTAACTTCTATGACTTGTACTTCTACATCACCAATAGACAAGCTTTTTCCACCTAAATTAAAATGCCACCAAAAATTTGATGTACCATATATTTTAACGTTGGCATAAGTCTTAGCTTGTGCTATGAATTGGTCTAAGCAACCATCATATAAATAATTTTGCCATACTTTATAATGTTTCTCTGCTTGAAAATATACAGTAACAATACAATGGGCTTTCTTCTGCATACTCTTAGGTAATGCAACTGTTAAATCCGTAACCATAAAGTTAGTTACGGTCTTTCTCTGTCCTAAACATGTAACCGTACAGTTACCTCGACCTGCTACCTTCGTTATCTTACCTCTTAAATTATTCTGTACTAAATACGTCTTAAT
>JAFXWR010000037.1 GCA_017542725.1 Lachnospiraceae bacterium
ACATGTTTTTACAACTCTATAATATTTACAAGTTGTATCTGTCCTTTGGACTTTTTGCCCCTTTGTTGGCTCACTTACTAAAAAATTACTATCTATATCTGGTACCTCTTCTTCCCCTAACTCACTATATACTATGTTCTCTCCACTCTCACTATCTATAACTACACTTAAATCTAAATTGGTAATGTTTTCCATTGTGTTTCCATGATAACAAACTTTACTCTCATCTAGTATGCACCCTCCTCCGCTCTCTCCATGAACAATGCACTTATGTATCGGTATTACAACCCTGAAATTCTCTTTCTCATCATACCCTAATTCTTCATACTCTTCATGATATGGAACTTTATATAATTCATACTTTAAATACCTTGTGTCTCTATAATCTTTATATACTGCTGTGCATTTATAATTGTTCTCAGCTATACACCCATGCCTACAAGAATATAATTCATCACTATAATATGTATATGTATGAGACATCCAAAATAATTTCTCTAATGTCTCTTCTAATTCTTCTACTGGCACTGTATCCATCTTCTGCTCATATATAACAGACATTACCGCTATTATATCATTGAAATTTGAAGCTCCATCTATTATACTTCCATCTAACTTCTCATATGTTATCCTTATCCCATTTACATAATCTTCATTCTTAAATGGATCTTCATTCTCTTTTCCATATACTCCATAATGACTTAACTCCTCATCCATCTTGTTATGTCTATTCGCTTTCCCTGTCGCTATTTCATTTATCTCCCTCTCAAACTCTTCATTTTATATACTATATCTCTTACCTAAAATATCTAAATCTTCTTCTTTGATTATTGGAGTGGTATCTACCCCTGCTTCAAGAATACTCACTATCTCTTCATTACTTGATTGCATTATTATAACAATGATTATAGTAATGACACTTATTACTACAACTACCCCTATCGCTACTTTCACTACACTTGTTTTTACTATCTCTCCCATCTTCTTCGACTTATCTATAATTCCCTTTCTTATATGTGAATATGTTATCTACATACTTTATTCCATCTATCAAAAATACATACCCACTACTGACTTTTGCACTTAAAACTTCTCCTTCTACCGTTGTGTCAAGAAACTTTATTTTACCTCTATCAATCGTTGCTACTGTTAAACCTAAAAGCCTTTCTTTGTATTTTGTGCAGTCAAACTTTACTACGACTTCCTCATCTCTATAATCTGATTCTAATAACATTGCCTTCCCAAGTATTGATTCTATATTATCTATAGATGCATTCCTCGCATATTTAAGCTCTATATGCTTATCTATAAGCCCTGAAACATTTCCTTCTACTGATATACCGATAACATTATCAATATATAGCTCTTTATCTATATTGTCTCTACTTAATTCTTGATTTGATTTTATACTTGTATCTATACTTAATACATCCTCTACCCCTAGTCTCTTTGCTATCTCCACTTCTTCATAATCACTTAATCCATCATTATCTGTATCTACTTCTAAGGGATTAGTATTATAAACCTTTACTTCTTCGTAATCTGTTAATCCATCAAAGTCTGTATCTTTTTCATTCATCATTGTCCCTAAATTTTTCTCTTCAATGTTAGTAAGTTTATCTCCATCATAGTCCTCTTCACTATCGTAAATGCTATCTTCATCTGTGTCATCCTTTAATGGGTCTGTGTCTATAATGTATATCTCTTCATAATCACTTATTCCATCTCCGTCTGTATCCTCACTATTTATGTCTGTCATGTAATATATTTCATAATTGTCATATAGTCCATCAGTGTCTGTGTCTAAATCTTCTTCAGATGTAGGTATATCCCCTACATACTTATAACTTACTCTATACCTAAATGTATATGCTGCTCCTCCATGCCATACCTCACAGGTATATGTATGGCTATATTCTGTATTTTTAATAAATGTTTGGTGGGTATAGGCATAAATGTTTGTTTTATGAAATATTATAGATATGACTAATACTATAGATACCACTATAATAAAAAAGATATGGTAAAACTCATTATTTTCCCTTATGTATCTTCTTATGAAATATATGACTAATATTGATACTAACATAGATAAAACAATTAATGCTAATATCAAACCTTTTCTTTTGAGTTTTGATTGTTCTACATCTTTTGTATCAATGTCTTCCCCCTCATACCCGCCCTTCTCTCTCCTATATCTTTCATCTACATAAGATGAACTCGCTTCTACATCCCCTTCTACTATGTATGCTAAATCTTTCTTAGACTTAACATCTCTCTCTTTAGGGTTATACTTTCTTGTTGGTTTATTATAAGTATAGTCAAATGAAATACCCTCCTCTTTACCTGCCCCTATAACAAGTTTTCTACTTCTACTATAATTCTTAAAGTTCTCATTCTCTATCGCCTCTACCTTTATCTCTAAGTCGGAATAGATATTTAAGTTTTTAATTAAAACATCACCGATTTTGCCATAACCCGCAATAATAATATTCAAATATGCCGTCTCCTTCCGAAAATCTTTAGGTATTATAAACCCAAAATCGCAATAAATCAAACAAAACGA
>JAFXWR010000038.1 GCA_017542725.1 Lachnospiraceae bacterium
AGATTAAACAAAAGAATAAAAATACTTGATTACAGAGAGGGTGAGAATGAGCTCGGACAGACAGTTAATGCTCTAATAGTTATTAAAACAGTATGGGCGGAAATACATCCACTTAAAAGTAAAGAGTATATTGAAGCAGGACTAACACAAACTGAAACCAATTATAAAATTACAATGCGATATTTTGAAGGGTTAACTGAAGAGATGTGCATTGGATATAATGGTCATCAATTTTCAATTACTTCAATTTGCGATGTAGAAATGGCTCATCAGTTTTATGAACTAATGTGTAAAGAAATCAGGAAGAAGAGGAAAAAGGAAGATGATTGAAGTTGATATGGGAGATTTAGAGAAGTTGGCGGAAGACTTCTCAAAAGTGGCATATCAGTATCCGAAGAAGGTCAATTCATTTATGAGTAGGCAAGCTACGAATACTGCTAAGTCAATTGAAAAGCAAGAAAAACCGCAGTATAAAGTTCAGCAAAACAAAAATGCTAAGAACTGGATACCATTTGCTAAAGGTAGATACAAGAAATCATCTGAAAGAGATGGAATTAAATCTTGGTGGATAATTAAAAACAAAGTGTGGTATGAGAGACTTGTAAACTTGGGTCATAAAATAATGCGAGGAAAGAAAGTGGTAGGAGTAGTTCATCCTACCAATTTTATTGAGAAAGGTGCGAAAAGTTATGAGCCAAAGTTAATACGAAATTTTGAAAACTTAGTAAGGAGTTTAATGGGCGATGCTTAGCTTAAGTAAAATTCTAAAAGCATTTAATGACACATTAAAGCAAAACTTTAACTGCAAGATTTATGGTAAAGAAACAAACAAAGAATATAAAATGCCATGCTTTAGTACAGAACTTGTGGTTAGTCCTATGGAAAAAATGAATAAACACATTGTTAAAACAGAGTTAACCATTAACTGTGCATACCTTATGGGAACGGTAGACCAAGTTGAGCAGTACAAAATAATTGAGAAGATGCGAGAGTTGTTTCTTAATTATTTAGTGGTTGAAGATAGGACACTGCATATAAAAGAATTTAGACAAGAATACACAGGTGAGTTAAACGATATTTTAGAGTTTCAAATAGACATTGATGTATATGACAACATAGTGAATAGAGACATCGACCATCCGATAGAGCGAGTTGATTTAAGACTTAAGAGAAAAGAAACGGATGAAATTTATGATTAATAGGAGGAGTTATGGGAGCACCCATTATAAACATTAGCTTTATTGAAAAAGCAAAGACAATATTTGGCAGAGCCGAGAGAGGCATAGTTGGACTTATTTTAAAGGACAATTTAGTTGAAGGTAATCCTCAAAAGTTTACAGTGCAGTTAACTGATGAGATACCTGAATACTTATCTGACTTTAATAAAGAGCAGATAAAGCTCGCACTCATGGGTAATGTGACTGCACCTAAGAAGGTTGTGTGTTATGTAATGAATGCTGGCGGAAGTGTAAGTGATGATGACGAGCCAACAAGCCTTACTGAAGAGTATGAGAAGGCGAGAGCTTGGGTCAGCGAAACCAAAATACACTTTTTAGCTTGTCCTACAGTTGAAATTGATGGACAACTTGCTGACATGATTGCTTTTGTTAAAGAAGAAATAAATGTCAACAAGAATAAAATAATGGGAGTATTCCCATTTGCAAACACAGAGGATAGTGATGGAATTATAGGTTGTGAGTTTACAGCTTATACCACAGGCGAAACACACACTGCAACAAGTGGTGTTTATACAGCTGAAGAGTACTGCAGTAGAATTGCAGGATTTATTGCTGGTACACCATTTAATATGTCAATCACTTATGGCACACTAAATGATTTGTCAAACTGCAATAGATTAACTGTTGCAGAGCAGGATGAGGCGGTTGATGCTGGAAAGTTAATACTTATGCACGATGGTGAGAAAGTCAAAATCGTTAGAGGTGTTAATACTTTCAAAACAACTACTAAAACAAAGAGCATTAGTTTTAAGAAAATCAAAATCGTAAACATTATGAATCTTATCTATGACGATTTAATAAAGACAATAAGAGATGAGTATATTGGTAAGTTTAATAATGACTACGATGATAAATGTATCCTTGTAACTGCTATAAATGCTTACTTTATGAATTTAGTCACACAGTCAGTAATCACAAGTGGCGAGTGTCAAATTGATTTAGAGGCACAAAGAAACTATCTAAGGATGACAGGCGAGGATGTAACCGAGATGACTGATAAAGAAATCTTGAAAGCAAACACAGGGTCAATTGTTTATTTAACTGGTAAAGTTGGGATACCAGATGCAATTGAAGATGTAGAGTTCCCAATTTATTTATAAGGAGGTGTCGTAAATGGATAATTATACAGCAGACCAAGTCATAAATGGAGTTGATGGAGAGTGCTGGATTGATGGTGCTAAGATGGCGGAAGTTAGTGAGTTTGAAGCAATCATCAAGATGGTTTATACCGACATTCCACTTGCACATAAACTTCAAAAAGGTA
>JAFXWR010000039.1 GCA_017542725.1 Lachnospiraceae bacterium
ATAGTTGTATCACCTTGTATAATTTTTATCCCATACGATTTTGAGAAACCTGCTTTATATGCCACATCGACCTGAGTCATTCCCTTTTCCGCAATCAAATCTCTCACATATATACTAAATTTTTTTCTTTCTTCTGCATCTACAAATAAGTCTTCGTTATCTTTTAAAATCTTTTTTAGTCCCTTGGTCTTTTGCTGTGTCAAAAAGTTCTCAAGATTATTTGTCTCAGTCTTCTCAACTTTCTTAGTAATTTCCCTTTTTTCTTTTTGTTTCTTTACATATGCCATATTTTATTTATTTTCCATTATATGTCTTGCTACATAAACTCCTGATGCACTTGCATGTGATAGTGAATGAGTTATACCGCTACAGTCACCAATTACAAAAAGTCCTTTGTGGTTAGTCTCAAGGTTTTCGTCTATCTTTACTTCCATATTATAAAACTTAACTTCTACGCCATAGAGTAAAGTATCAACATTTGCAGTTCCTGGAGCAATCTTGTCGAGCTGATAAATAAATTCTATGATACAGTCAAGTATTCTCTTTGGAAGCACAAGTGACAAATCTCCTGCTGTTGCTTTAAGAGTTGGATTTACAAATCCCTCTTGAATTCTCTTCTCAGTACTTCTTCTACCATTTATCATGTCACCAAATCTCTGCACTATGACGCCTCCACCAAGCATATTTGAAAGTCTTGCGATTGACTCACCATAGCCATTGCTATCTTTAAACGGCTCTGAAAATGTCTTTGCAACAAGCACTGCAAAGTTTGTATTTTCAGTTCTAAGTTTTGGGTCGTCATAGCTATGACCATTTACAGTGATGATGCCATTAGTATTTTCTTGAACTACAGAACCATATGGATTCATACAAAATGTTCTGACATTGTCATCATACTTTGGAGTTCTATACACAATCTTGCTTTCATAGAGGTCATCAGTAAGATGTTTAAATATTATTGCTGGAAGTTCTACACGAACACCCAAGTCTACACGATTACTCTTTGTTTCTATTCCCATCTCTTTGCAAACTTTTTCCATCCACTTGCTTCCTGACCTACCAGCAGAGATGATACATTTCTTAGATTCAAACTCACCATTATTTGTTTTAATCAAATAGCTTCCATTTTTATCTTCTATATTTTCACAAGTTGTGTTGAACTTAATTTCAATTTTGTCTTTAAGTTTATTGTAAATGTTTCCCATCACAACATAATTTACATCGGTGCCAAGATGTCTAACCTCTGCATCAAGAAGTTTAAGACCATTTTGCATGCACATGGTTTTAATTTTTGAATTGTCATTTTGATAAATTCTTGTATTCTGACCACCATTTTCTACATTGATAGTGTCGACATATTTCATTAACTCTATAGCCTTATCTTTGCCAATATATTGATAGAGTGTGCCGCCGAAGTCATTTGTTATGTTGTACTTGCCATCTGAAAATGCTCCGGCACCACCGAAGCCATTCATAATGCTACATGGTTTACAATTGATACAAGTTTTTACTTTGACACCGTCAATTGGGCAGTGTCTCTTCTCAAGCACATTGCCTGTCTCTATCATTAAAATCTTTATATCTTTATTTAGTTTTAATAATTCATATGCAGAAAATATTCCACCAGGTCCTGCACCTATAATTGCTACGTCATACATAATTATAATATACCTCTACTTTTTAATTCGGCTCGCAAGTCGTTCACATCTCCTGTAAATACATAACCATCCATACCAGTTCGATTTGCGCCGAAAATATTGATTATCAAGTCATCTATAAAAAAACTTTCCTCTGGTTTTATATTAAACTTTTTATAAAGTGCCTCATATATCTCTTTAAATGGCTTTACTTCTCCTACATCGCAGGACACAACTTTGCCGTCAAAATATTTGCTTGCAGGAATTTTTTCCCAATAGTCGTGTTGATTAAATCCGGCATTTGATAGAAGATAGATTTTGTAACCCTTTTCTTTAAGTTCTTTGACAAGTTCTTCCATACCTTCAATTGGCGTGAGATACTGAGACCAATTGACAATCAACTCTCGAATTTTATCTCTATATTTTTCTCCGATGCCCTTTACAACGTAGTCCACAAACTCATCTTCTGTCATCCTGCCATAGTCCATATAGATAGATTTGAAATTCATATATGCGGCCTTGAAGATTTTTTCTTCTTCAGCTTTGTCATTTAAATTAAGTTTTCCTACATACTGCATGGGGCTAAAATCTATCAAGACATTGCCCATGTCGAATATTATATTTTTATACATGTCGTCCCCTACGATAAATCTTTGCTGATATTTAGCATTGTGCTTCGGATAGTTTTAAGCACCTTCTCGTAATCCATTCGCTTTGGTCCTACTACTCCGATAGTTCCTCTCATACCATTTCCAAAATCGCAGTTGGCTGTCACTACCGAGCAATCCTTCATAGCATTTACCGAAGACTCTTCACCGATATAAACTCTAAGTCCTGTCTCAGTATTTTCTTCATTTACTTTGTCAACTAACTTAAGCAAGTCTTGTTTTTTTTCGAAAGTTTCTACTAAGTCTTTTACATTTCCTGACTCTTCAAATTCTTTATACTTGAAGAAATTATTAGAACCATAAGTCCAGATGTTGTCAGCATTGTCCTTTTCTTCAAATGACTCTGCTATGCCATCTACAAGAGTCGAAATCTCCTTTTTACTTTTCTTCAAAGCGCTGATAATATCAGATACTTTTTCAGACTTAAGTTCTGAAACTTTCACTCCAGATAAAATATCATTTAAACTCTGATTTAAATCCAGAATCTCTTTAGCATCTATTATCTTTTCGAATTCGACTATACGAGTCTTTACTACATTTCCCTCTGCCACAGCTACAGCAAGGACTTTTTTATCTTCAAGGTTTGAAAGTTGGATATATTTTATCTTATTATTATTTACTGATGGTCCTGCAATCATGGCAGCATAGTTAGTGCTGGCTGCTATTGTCTTAACAAGAGTCTTCATCATATCTTCAAGCTTATCTACTCTCGCAGTCATCTCGGTCTTCAGATTTTTTATCTCTGCCTCTTTTTCTTTCATGAGATTATTGACATAGAGACGATATCCTTTATCAGAAGGAATCCTTCCAGCTGAAGTGTGAGGCTTAATCAAAAAGCCCAAGTCCTCAAGGTCACTCATCTCATTTCTTATAGTAGCAGGACTTAAACCCATGTCAGGAAGTTTACTTATGGTTCTTGACCCTACGGGTTCTCCTGTCTCAAGATAAAGTTTTATAATAGTGATTAGAATTTCTCTTTTTCTCTCGTCAAGTTCTTGGATGTCGTGCTCGACCACTTCTAATTTAGTTTTTTTAGTTGTTTTTGGCATTACTAATTTACCTCTGCTAATAATTGGGGCTCGTGTAACTCGCCCATACAATAATATCATATTTTGCAAGTTATTGCAAAATAAAAAAGGGCGGTTAACCGCCCTTAAATTTACACCTTTAATTTATGATGATGCAGCTACTGTAGTCTCTGTCTTATCTTTAATTCCTCTTTTTGACATCTCTATCTTTACCTTTGACTGAACTTGTTGCTGCATATTTACTTCTAAGTTTGCAAGTACTTCACTTATGCCAGTTGATGAGCCACTTCCATTAATCCATAAGTTAATCTCATCTCTCGTAACAAATATTTGTTTTAATTCTTCTTGCGTCTCAGCAAAACCAGGGATTGCAGATATGAGTCCCATAATAATGACGGAAGCAATTATTATTAAAACTTTTTTTGTTAATGATTTCATTTTAACCTCTATATATTATTTAAAACTATACATTAATACGATTCTACAGTCCATCCAGTTGGGATAGCACTAGCACCATGTGTTGTATCAGTACCGTTATACTCTAATACTCCACTTGAAGCAACTCCATTTACCCAACTTGTAAATGCACCTGATGGCACACCAGTTCCACTGAAACTTCCCTTATATCCAAGTCTTATCCTATTTAAGGCAGAGCAACCATTAAATATATTCTGATAACAATTTGCTGCCAATGTTGTTGATGACAACTCTGGTGTACCTGTCATAGTAGAACAACCAGAAAACAAATTATAAAAACAATAATTTGAGACGTCACTAAAATTAATCATTGAGGCAACATCACCTGATACTTCTACATTTCCTGATATTGAAAATCTAGCTTGCGTCGTTGAGCTCGATAAAGTATTACCCTTGTTCCATACATATAATTTATCACCATTATTAGCAAGTGTCACGGTACTTCCATTCCAAGTCGTAAATGATACACCATCGCTTGACTTTCCAATATTTCCTAAGCTTGCATTTGACAAACTAATTGATACTCCATTTGCTTTCGCTGTAAAACACAAAAACTCACGCTTAGCTGCTCCTGAAATTTTCTTTCTTTTCTCTTTTATCATATCTTTAAGTTTCTGAGTTGGCTTTCCTTCCTCATCAAGATACTCAGGAACTTTTTTGTATTTTTCTGTAAATCTATATTGCATATCATAGAAATCCATGTCATCATAGATTTTTGCTGTTGCAATCTGATCAAGTTCAGAAAGAGATGCTGTGAAGTCTCTAACCCACCCTGTCCACTCATCACGGACAATAAATGCTGCCTTTTCATCATCTGTGAGCTCTTTCTCTCCAGCGGCAAACACAAAATTAACTGATCCAAGCATCAGAACAGTTATCAAAATTGTTGCAATTAAAAAATAAATTCGTTTCAACATTTTACACCTCTCACTATATATAGTATAAAATAATAATGCCAAAAAATCAAGAAATTAGCCATTTTAAGTATTAAAAAATTATTAAGATTTTAGCATATAAAGCCCTGTAATATAGCCTTTTTTATCGAATAATACATAGTTAAATGTCTCATCCTCTATCATAGCCCTAACATCAAATCCGCTTTCCTTCATATCGTTTATTACTTTTGGGCTAAGGCCAGTTATCTCTTCAACATTGAAAAATGGGTTATGTTTTGTGTTGCATTCTATATCAAGGACCTCTAGTAGAGCCGACAAATTGAAACTTTCAGTATAGCCCACTTTTGCCTTTTTAAGTACTCTAACCAATGTCTTATTAACGCCATTTTCAGACACATTTAAACCCTTTGGTTCAGTGATAGTTGCTGGTATCTCAAAATAAGCTCCCTTATTTTTAGCATTCTTAAAATCTAATTTCATACTTAAATTAGTAGTATAGGTTTGACGATTAAATTTGAATTTATCATTCATTATATAATCATAGTATGGTACCACTGGAAGCTGTTCATAAACTTGTCGTGCATCACCAGCATAATCTTCCAAATATTGTTTCAAATAAATATAATTTAAATATATTATTCCATTAGTTCCCTTTGTATCAAAAGAAATTTCTTCACCAAAAATTTTATTTTCTATTGCTTCATAATCTTTGCTTAATGTACTATTGACTATGCCTATTTCATCCATGCTCATTTGATTGTAAATGGCATATGGATAGATAACCTCTTTATATTTTGGCAATATTTCATTTACATTTGTTCCCTTCGCCCAAGGCTTAGTTTCAACTTGCTTTGTAGTCTCAGTTTGCTTAGTTGTCTCAACTTGCTTCTTGGTTTCAGTCTGTTTCTTAGTTTCAGTTTGTTTTGTAGTTTCACTTTCAGCAATTTCATCAACAGTTTCAGTCTTATAATTTATAGATTTTGTAGTAAGTTCAGTCAATCTATCTCTTATATCAGTGCCATCACCGGCTTTTTCACTTTGCGATTCATCAATTAGTTCTTCAGCATTTTCACTTGAACTTTCTTCTATAATTCTACTTGTGATTTCAATACTTTCAGTTAAAAAATCATAGTTGACAGAT
>JAFXWR010000005.1 GCA_017542725.1 Lachnospiraceae bacterium
GATTGTTTATTTGAGTATTGGGAAGTTGACAAAGTAACGGTAGGTGGAGAAATAGATGAAGATGGAATACTAGTAGGAGGAGAAGAAGTAGACGGATACCTTTATGAGAGGAAGAGACTAGGAGATAGTGATAGTTATAAGAACTTAACAAGCATAGATGGAGCTATAGTAACACTTAAAGCTATATGGTCAGAGAATGAGTATACAATAGACTTTAATGAGAATTTAGATAGTCTTCCAGAGGATGCGAAGGTAGTGAGCGAAGGAAAAGTGCAAAGTATCACATTACTTAATACAGAAGAGGTATTAGCGCCAAAGCAAGAGTCAGTAGTTGAAGGATATATCTTAAAAGGATGGGATTTAAATAGTAGAGTAGCAACACCTACATTCGTAGCAGGAACAAGTATGATACATGGACTTGGAAGAGAAAAGGGAGGCCATATAACACTTTATGGTATATGGGGCAAACCAAATAGTGATGTAGTGATACCAATAGAGAATGGAGGAGATGGTGAAGTTAGAGATGTAGATGAAAAGATACCAACACCATCAAATGCTAAGGACGAGTTAGGTAATAACTTCTTATACTATAATATTGAGAGAGTAGAAGAGAATGAAGGTGATGATGTAAGGAACGAAGGTGAGCTTACAGATAAGGAGCTTCTTGTTCACTTTGGAGGAGATACTACACTTCAAGAAGCACTTGGAAGTGACTTGCTTGATGGAGTAAGGTATGTAGGATATCCTGTATATGCTGATGAATACACAGTTAGAATTGATTTAAATAGACCAGCGGGTGCAGATAGTAGTGATGAGATTACATATAATATGCTTGAGCAAAAGATTTATAGAGATGATAGACAAGAGTTGTTTAAAGATTTAAGCATAGAGCTTCCTGGATTTAGGTTCCTTGGTTTATCAGATGTAAGAGGTGGTGAAGTAGCATATAACAGAGGAGACATTACAAGATTATACATAGACACGAATACAAACGAGACAGGAAATGTAAAAGAGCTTTATGCTGGTGCTGGAAAGGTTATCACAGTATATGCGGTATGGGAGCCAATACATTACTTTGTAGCATTTGACAAAGGAAATGATGTAGTAATAGAAGATGCACCAAAAGTTGCAAGTCCAATAGAGAAGGTATATGGAGTTTCATATAATGATTTAAGACTTGATGGCACATATAGATATAATAGTCATGACTTCTTATATTGGGAGATAGATAGAGTAGTAGAAGGAGGAGAAGTAGATAGTAGTGGTAATGTCTTAGGAGGAGAAGATATAGACGGATATAGGTATGAGAGAGCGACATTTAGTGAGTTAAGTAGTTATAAGAATTTAACAAAGATAGACGGAAGTATAGTAGTATTAAAGGCTATATGGTCTGATTTAAGATACACACTTAGATTCAATCAAAACATCCCTGCTGATTCAGAGGTAGTAAAACTTGACACTAATGATTATAGTAAGACACTTTATAACAACGAGAGTATTGTAGCACCAAGAATCACAACAGTAGTAAAGGGACATAGTTTCGTAGGATGGGATAGAGATTTAGCCGTATCAACACCAACATACATACAAGGAGTAGATTTAATACATGGACTTGGAAGAGAAGCAGAAAATGATATAACACTTTATGGTATATGGTCAAAAGACGTAGCAAAAGTCATAACACCAACAGGAGATAATGGAGAGGACGAGGAGCATGACATAACAGACGAGATAGAGAAACCAACTAGTCCACTTGATAAGGACGAGTTTGGAAATGACTTTGTATATTACATAATAGGCACAATAAGTAATCCAAGTAGAGACAGGGTAGAAGATGATATGACAGACAAGGAGCTTCTTGCTAAGTATAATGAGGATACAAGTTTGTATGAAGCACTTGATGGAGAGGTAGATAATACTGCTAAGTATTATTCATATCCAATATACAATAATGA
>JAFXWR010000040.1 GCA_017542725.1 Lachnospiraceae bacterium
ATCAAATCAAACTCCTTTTTTTTGTCCTTATATTCTGTTTTATCAAGTTGAGTTACTTTTAAGTTGACATTTTTATTCGCCTTTTGAAAGTCAACAAGAAGTTTTCTCATTTGTGATGAGGCAGAATTTACAAGAATTGAAACAGTATTATTTGTAACTTCTTTTAAATCGTTTATTTCAGAGCTAATGCTTTTTATTTCATCCAAAATTGACTGTGAGTGCTTATATAGAGCCTCGCCATAGTTACTTAATGTGACATTTCTCCCCTTTTTTATAAAAAGTGGAACCTTAAGCTCTTTTTCAAGATGCTTTATAGTTCTTGAAAGTGCGGGCTGAGAGACATTTAGGTTCTCGGCGGCTTTTGTAAAATGAGAGGTATTTGCTACCTCATTAAAATATGTTAGCTCAGTTAAATTCATAATTTACCTAATAATTGTTAATATATATATTTTATAGTTTGTAAGTCGCATCGAAAATAGGTCGCAAAAACAAAATTTTCTTTCAAAGCGCTATCTCGCATTTTACAAGAGTTTTGCAAACTCGCTACGCTCAAACAATGCTAAAATTCTAGGCAAAATGCTTCGCTATCGTTTGAGAAAATTAGTTTTTGCTCCAACTATTTTCTTGAGCGACTTGAAACTATAATGATTTACATCAATTATTAAGAGTATATAACAAGAATATTGTTATGTCAAGAATTCATAACAAAAATGTTATAGATATATAAGTATAATGTGTATTATAATTATAGAATTACTATGATATAATTTATAGAAAATAAAAGAAAAACTTAATAAAAATTTCATTTTTACATTGGAGGTATCCTATGGAATGGGATAAGAATAGGAAGAAGAAAGCCGAGAGACTTAATTCAGTTGCTAAGTATTTAAATGGAAAAATTATTAACACTTCGGATATCGTCGAGGTTCTTAATCGTGTGATTAAGCCTGGCGATAATTTAATTTTAGAGGGTGATAATCAGAAGCAAGCATCATTTCTTGCTAAGGCTATGACAAAAGTTGATCCAAAGCAAGTTAATGATATTCATTTGATTATTCCATCAATCTCAAGAGATGAACATCTTGATTTATTTGAAAAAGGAATTGCGTCACTTATTAATTTTGCATTTGCAGGAACACAGAGTTTAAGACTTAGTGAGATGATGAATAGCGGTGTATGTAAAGTTGGAGCGATTCATACTTACTTTGAACTCTATGCAAGACTTTTTGTAGACTTAATTCCAAATGTTTGTCTTGTTGCTGCTGATGCAGCTGATAAAGATGGAAACTTATATACTGGTGCAAACACTGAAGAGACACCAACTTTAGTAGAGGCAACTGCATTTAAAGATGGAATTGTAATTGCTCAAGTAAATAAAATTGTCGATAAAGTTCCACGTGTTGATATTCCTGGTGATTGGGTTGATGCAATTGTTGAAGCTGATGAGCCATTCCCTATGGAACCACTCTTTACAAGAGAACCAGACAAGATAAAAGATCATCACATACTTGAAGCGATGATGATTATAAAAGGAATTTATCAAAAGCATAATGTTATATCACTTAATCATGGTATAGGATATAACGGAGGGGCTATAGAACTTATACTTCCAACTTATGGAGAAGAACTTGGACTTAAAGGAAAAATTTGTAGGAACTGGGTTTTGAATCCACACCCAACTCTTATACCAGCAATTGAAGCAGGATGGGTTGAATCAGTTTATGCCTTCGGTGGTGAGACTGGTATGAGTAGATATACAGCTGCTCGTCCAGACATTTTCTTTACAGGCCGTGATGGCATAATGAGATCTAATCGTCCATTTGCTCAGCTTGCTGGTCTCTATGCTATGGACTTATTCCTCGGTGCAACTCTTCAACTAGATTACTTCGGTAACTCATCAACAGTTACAGGAAATCGTGTATCAGGATTTGGTGGAGCACCTAATATGGGTCACGACTCAGGAGGTAGACGTCACTCAACTCCAGCTTGGTCAGCTATGAAAGACCCAAGCAGACCACTTAGAGGTGGAAGAAAGCTCGTAGTTCAAATCATTTCTACAAGTTATAAAAATAAAGAAGGAAAAGTAATTCCTTCAATAGTTCCAGAACTTGATGCAGTTCGTGTAGGTAGAGAAACTGGAATGCCAATAACTCCAGTTATGATTTACGGAGAAGATGTAACTCATGTAGTTACAGAGCAAGGTATAGCATATACTTATATGGCAAAGACCAATGAAGAGAGAAGAGAACTTATAGCAGCAGTATCTCGTGGCATACCAATAGAGAGTTTCTGTAGTGAAGCAAGAAGACAAGAATTGATAAATGAAGGTAAGATTGCATTCCCAGAAACTTTAGGAATAGATAAAGGAAGAGCAAACAAAGAATTACTCGCAGCAAAGAATTTGCAAGAGATAAGAGATATTTCTGGTGGACTCTATGATATCCCAGAAAAATTCTTAACAAAAGCATAAATGTAGGGGCGAATGCTTGCAGAGCCCGATTAAATAAAGGAGGAAAGTTAAATGTCAAGGAAGTTAACTGAATTAAATGAGCTAAAGGCAAAACTTCGCAAAGGTGGCGGAGACGCAGCCATTGAGAAGCAACATGCTCAAGGCAAGAT
>JAFXWR010000041.1 GCA_017542725.1 Lachnospiraceae bacterium
ATATGCCTCCAAACTTAGCCATGAGCTCTACTTCACTCATCTCGCCTTCTTCTTTTACTCCATCCTCTAAGTCTATATCGTCTATTATATAGTATAAGAAGTTATTTCCTAAATCACTTGTAGCACGGCTTCCCTTTGGATTCTCTACCTCTTCTGTTACTTCCTTAATCTCATAAGCTCCTGATACCCCTGTTGGTGTCTTTACTTTGGCAGAAACTTTACCCCACACTCCATAAAGGGTGATCTCTTCACTTACACCTCTTCCTATTCCATATATACTATTTCCTACCGCAAATGCTGGTGTTGATACTGATACCTTTAAATCCCATCCCTTAAACTCATATCCGTTAAGTATTGTATCAACCATAGGTGCTACTACTATGTCTCCGTTATTTACTGTCCTACTTGCTAAAGCTTCTCCTTCTCTTACTACTACTGCTCCACTTGGCCTATTCTCGTTAAATGATAATGTATAATTTTGATTCTCCCATACAGCCTTTAATACTACTGTCGCTCCATTTATGTTTGTTAAATTCTTATAACTACTTGCTACTGAATATGTACTTCTATTATACCTATATCCTAATACCTCTTCTCCGCCTACTACATATCCACTACTATTTATTGTGGCTCCTTCATATACCTTATCTACTACCCAATACCTAAAGTTATGTCCTTGATATCTATAATTAGAATTTACTGATAACTCATTATTATATGATACTCCATATACTTTTGGATTCGTTGTTGTCTTTTGACTTATTAAATTTGCATTATTTGTTCCTATGTCAAATGCTACATAATAACTTATTGGCTCCCATATTGCATAAAGTGGTACACTCTTACCTATTGTATTTGCATAAAGCTCTTTTACATTATTTACTAAGTTTGTGTCTCCATCTTTATAAATACGAACAATGTCTGATACCTTATACTCAGGTTCTCCTGTAGTTATGCTTGATAAGCCTTTTAATCTATATCCAGGTATCGTCATCTCTAAATCTTCTAATAAGTAATTTCTATCATCAAGAGCTACCTTAACTAAATTATTCTTTACCTCTACTTCATCACCCTCATTAGCTCCACTTGGCTTATTAACATTTACTACTATGTCATACATATTGTTATATATAGGATGTGCATAATATACTGCATTATTTTTTATATGCGATCCTATTGCATCTTGAAGTGTCTTTCCTGTCCTTCCTCCAAACTTAGCAAGAAGCTCTACTTCTATCATATCTTCTTCTCTTATTAACTTATCAGCATCACTAATTGAACCTATGATGTAATATAAGAACTCTCTTCCATCACTATCTACACTTACTGCTGGATTTGGAAGGCTCTCATTTATGTCATACTCATCAATTTCTCCCTCTATTACTACCTTTGATGTGACTTTTGACCATATTCCATAAAGGGTGATGCTACCATTATTATCTCTTCCAAGTCCTACTATATCACTTTCTCCTGCCTTGAATGTTGGTATCTTCACATCCTTATTCCTATCCCAGCCAAGGAATGTCCATCCATCAAGAACTGAATCTACATATGGTGCTTTAATCTTATCATCATTCTTTATTACTACACTATCTACTTTATCTCCATATTCTAATACTGTCGCTTCACTTGGTGTTGATATCTCAAAATTAATTGTGTAATAATAAGTTTGCCATATAGCCTTTACATATACTGTCGCTTCATCTATGTCTATTAAATTCTTATAGTCTGCATTACCAAAATTTCCTGCTATTATAGTTCTATCATATAAATAACCATCTATATAGTTGCCATCCTTATCCTTAACACTATCTACTATCCAATACACAAAACTATGACCTACATTTCTATATGCACTATTAAGATATAAATCATTATATGTCCTATTGTAGTATTTTGGATTAGTTAGTGCCATAGATTTTGCTGTTAACTTTGTTATAGGATCATTATCAACTCCTAAGTCTATTGCTACATAGTATTTGATTGGCTCCCATACACAGTATAATGTTATTACTTTATTCGCTTCATTAGCATAAAGCTCTTTTACATTATTTACTGAGTTTGTATCTACTCCTTTATACTTACGAACTATATCTAATGCTTTATACTCTGCACTTCCACTACTGTTCCTTGCAAAACCTAATAACTTATATCCTTTAAGTGATACTTCTGTGTCTTTGAATAACTCAACTCTATCATTCTCGTAAATCTTTTGCTCATTACCACTTACTTTATATGTACTACTATCTGCTTCACTTGGAACATTTCCTTCTAACTTAATAGTATACTCATTTCTATATATTGGAAGTCCTTCATATGTAGAACCATTTACTATCTGATTACCAAGTGCATCCGCAAGTGTCTTGTCTCCTCCAAACTTAGCAAGAAGCTCCTTATTATTCATCTCTTCTTCATTTCTTACATTTCCGTTTACATCACTTATACTTGCTATTATGTAATACAAGAACTCATTTCCGTTATCATAGTTATATGGTGCTACAGGATCATCTACTTCCTCTAATATATCTATCTTTTCACCACTTCCTCCTTTATCCTCTGGAATTACTACATATGCCTCTACCTCTTGCCATATTCCATGAAGTGTTATTACCTCATTGTCATAGAATCCAAGTCCATAGATATAATCTTCTCCTGCTTTATATGTTGGTATCTCTACATCGCTATCTAAATCCCATCCAAGGAAACTATATCCCCTAACAACTGTATTTGTGAATGGTGCCTTAATCATATCCGCTGAATTAACATGGATACTATCAAGTGGACTACTTACTACAACCTCTCCTCCTATTGGTATATTGTCATCAAATGCTATATTATACTCTGTCTTACTCCATACAGCCCTTAATACTACTGTTGATTTATCAAGTGGTGATAAATTCTTATATCCATCTGTGCTTGAATATGTCGCCCTCCTTACTCTATGTCCATCAATTTTGTTTCCACTAGCATCCCTAACTTCATATACTTCCCAGAACATGAACTCATGTCCTTCATATACCATGTAAGCCCTATCCACAGTTAAGTCTTTATAAGTCTCTCCATAAATCTTTATATTGTTTGGATCCTTATCATATCTTACTCCTACATTCTCATTACCTTTATCATACTCAATAGAATATGTGTTTGGCTCCCATAAACAATATAACTTAATCTTCTTCTCGTCCTCATCAGCATAAAGTCTCTTTACAAGTCCTCCAGCATTTATAGTTTCCTCTCTATACTTACGGACAATGTCACCTACATAATACTCAACTTCGCCTCTAACTGGATCATCCATAGACTTACTTGTGAAACCTTTAAGCTTATATCCATCAAGTGTTATCAAAGTATCATCAAATAATCTTACTCTGTCTCCTTCATATATATTTTGCGTCATACTTTCAGCAAAGAACTCATCCCTACTATCCGCTTCTTTTGGTATGTTCTTCTCTATCTCTATAGTGTATACATTGTCATATATAGGATAGCGAACATACAATGTATCATCTTTTAAATGAACTCCAAGTGCTTCATGTAGTGTTACGTCTCCTCCAAACTTAGCAAGAAGCTCTGCTTCATTCATTCCGTCTTCATAAGTTCTCTCTCCTGTCTCCATATCACTATATGAATCAATTATATAATATAAGAAAGGATTTTCATCTTCATCTGTATCATGTGGCTCACTTGGTGAAGCTATAGGATCATCAGCAGGTGTTGGGTCATCTGGATCCCATGGATCAACACTTCCACTCTTTGTCTCATGCCATATTCCATAAAGTGTTATTTCTTGATTTTCATATGTTGCAAGACCTTGTATGATATCTCCTACTGCATATGATGGTGTTGCAACTCCACTATTTAAATCCCATCCTCTAAATGCATACCTCTTTATAGCTACATTTACTTGTGGCGCAATAAGCTCTGTCTCATTATAAAGAACTACATCCTCTATTGGTGCATTCTCCTCTATGATCTCAGCACCTTCTGGAATAGCATTGTCAAAATGTATCTTATACTTGATTCCTGACCATATTACTTTTAATACTACTGTCGCTCCATCTATGTCTGTTAAATTCTTATATGCTGCTTCACTCATTGTCGCTCTATCATATAAGTAACCTGGTATCTCTATTCCGTCTTTATCAAGTATCCTATCTATTTGCCAATACATGAAGTCATGCCCTGTCCAATAGAAGTAACTTGTATCATAATCAAGATCTTCATATGTTTTGCCATACTCTTTTGGATTTACTATGTTTGTCTTTCCATTTCTTACTGATACATTATCTGAAAGCTCAAACTCTACATTATATGTGTGTGCCTTCCATACACAGTATAATGTGATGTTCTTTGTTCCGTTATCCGCTACTAATTTCTTTACATTGCCTTTCTCATTTACATAATCATC
>JAFXWR010000006.1 GCA_017542725.1 Lachnospiraceae bacterium
ACTGAACCAGCTGCTGTGTCATACTGCGCTAGTGTAGCTGCAAATGGGATTAAAAAACTTGGCGATGAGATTCGGTCTATCGACGTCATAGCTAGTAAGAACATACTTAAGAATGCCATGTCGGCAGGTCTTCCAAATACCAGCAAGGTTGGTGTAAATTATGCTGCAGGTATAGGTGCTACTCACGGCGACCCTAAAAATGTTTTGAATGTAAATAATGGTGTAAAAGAAGAAGATTATGTTATAGCGGAGCAGATGATAAAGGAAGGCAAGATAAAAGTAGGCATATCGAAAGAGCCAAATCTTTTATATATAAAAGTAACTGTAAAAGGTAAGAGCCACGAAGCAAGTTGCACTATAGCAGATGCTCATACAAATGTTGTTGAGATAAGAGTTGACAATAAAGTGACATTTGAAAATAAAGGCAATGCCAATAATAAAGAAGAGCATATACCAGCTCATGAGATTGCTGAGTTACTCAGTATAGAAGATATAGTTGTGTTCTGTGACAAATATCTTGATGTAGAGCACGATGATATAGAGATACTTAAGAAAGCCGAAGAGTTAAATATGGCAATTAGTAAAGAAGGGCTTTCGCATAATTATGGATTATCAGTAGGAAAGAATATCAGAGAACTTCTTGAAGCAGGCAATATGCACAATGCAAATAGAACAAGAGCGATAATGAGAACTACAGCTGCGGCAGATGCTCGTATGGCAGGAGCACCATTTCCAGTGGTTGCAAATAGTGGAAGTGGTAATCAAGGTATCACACTAAGCGTGCCAATAATTTCTTATGCAAAAGATATGAAGGTTAGTGATGAGAAAAAATATAAAGCACTTGCAGTTTCAAATCTTGTATCTATTTACATAAAGAGTAAGTTTGGAACACTCTCAGCATTTTGTGGAGCTATGGTTGCATCAATTGGTGCAGGCTGTGGCATTTGCTATCTTTATGATGGTGATTATAATGACATAGCTGCAGTCATTCACAATATGGTAGGGTCTCTCACTGGTATGATTTGCGACGGCGCAAAACCTGACTGCGCACTTAAGATATATAGCGGCCTTGAGACAGCAATATTTTCATCAAGACTTGCGATGAAGGGCAAGAGAGTAAGTAAGGATGATGGCATAGTATGTGAAGATGTAGAGAAGACCATAGATAATATTGCCGAGGTGTCAGTAAAATGCTCCTCTGAGGTGGATGATATAGTGCTGGGGATGATGATAAATAAGTAGGTTATGGAAAAAGTGCAAAACGTGTAATTTCTGTCTTATAAAAACTTGCAAAACGTGTAATTTCGGTTGAAAGTATTGACTTTTTTTAATGTGTGGTATTATATATGAAAGAATTGTTATATGAAGCAACAAAATTCGTTTAATAAGTATATTCAGTTGTCAAAAAATATTTGACAACTGTCAATATCTAATATTAATAATTATTAAGTAAACGGGGTGAGAACATGTTAAATATCTATTTTGGAAATATGGAAGAAGCAATATATGATCCTTCAATGTATTTTAGAAATCAATATGAGGAAAAGTGGATAACTGATGAAATATCTAAAAGAATTATAAAAGAAATAGATAATTCAAAAGTAATAGACAAAAAGGTAATTGAGAGTCCAGTTTTAGGAAGTATAACTCCAAATGATTTATCAGGGGGTGCTAAAACATTAATACTTATAGCTCATGATAAAAAAAATATTTTTAATGCTACGACTTGTGGTGAAAACTGTGCAGGTTTATTATTGGAATTAGCAAAGGATAGAAATATAACTATAAATTTGAGATACATAATGGACTTTGGCGAGGGTGAGTTTAAAATAAAGATTAAGAATAGTGGCAAGATTGTAAAGAATATGAAAGAACTTTTAGATGAAGCAACAAAGTTCATATAGGGGGTGTGTCTTGAAGGGTGAAATAAAAGTAAACATTCATAACAATAAAGTTACTTATGATTTTGTTCTAAAAAGAAATATAACGATAATTCGTGGTAATAGTGGAACAGGTAAAACCACCTTGTATAAATTGGTTTCTGACTACATGAAAGACAATAAAGGCAGCGGCGTAAAAATAACAATGAGCAGCGGAGACTCTTGTATTGCACTTAATGATACAGACTTTGATAATCAAATCAAAAAAACAAAAAATTCAGTAGTATTTATTGATGAAGGTTTTAATGGTTTTAAAAATGCTGAAAGTACCAATGATTTTATCCGAAGAATAAAAAATACTGATAACTACTATGTAATATTTAGTAGAGAAAGTTTTGATAAGATTCCGTCAAGCATAGAAGAAATTTATGAAATTAAAACAAATAAGAGTAAACATACATTAAAGAGGTTTTATGAAATAAATAAAAACCATAGACTTAATGTAAATATTAGCAAAAAAGATAATTTTGTATTACTGATAACAGAGGATTCTAAATCGAGCAAGCAATTTTTTAAAGAATATTATAAAGAATCAAGTATTAAAGTGGAGTCGGCAAATGGTAATTCAAATATAATAAAAATGATAAAAGAGAATGAAAAATCGGGCTTGATGGTGATAGTAGATGGTGCGGCATTTTCACCATACATTGATAAGGTATATAAAATATGCAAGTATAATACGAGAATAAATATATGTCTACCTGAATCATTTGAATGGATGATTTTAAAATCTGGAGTTTTAAAAGGTAAGCAAATAAATGAAGCCTTAAATAATACTTCTGAAATAATTGACATAACAAAATATTTTAGCTGGGAAAAGTTTTTTACATATTTCTTAGAAGATATAACAAAAGATAAAAAACTAACAAAATATGAAAAAAAGAATATTTCAGCATATTATCTTAATGAAGAAAATATGAAAAAAATAGCAGCGGTTATAGGACTATAGCATATAACAAAACAAATAAACCTATGTGAAAAGGCAACTAGTAATGATTTCTTATTAGTTCGCTTAAGAAAGCATAATCATTTAATTGCAGTTACTTTTCCAGTGACCGATAAAGTGATTGACATGACCGATATGATGACCGATTTAACTACCCCAAAGACAAGAATATTACCCAAGAAAATATTAAAAGATAACAAATATGCCAAGAGACAACCACCTACCTTATTCAAACTTAATAAATACCAACAAACTATCAAGCGGATTTGATGATATTCCATATATCGTATAAGGATGGTGACTATAGCGGCGATAGAAATGATAGATTTTTTGTGGATATGACAGAAGATAGTGTAAATGAGATATTTAAAGAATTTATAAACTTATCAAAAATAGAAGAAGAAATAACCACTGATGTGAGACCGGGGGGAGGGGAGGAGAGGTGGTTGAATGAGTATTATATAAAGAAATAATTTTTGCTTTATAAATATGGATGAATTTGATGAGAGACGAATCGTGAGGTTCGTCTTTTTGTTTGTCAGAAATATAGATTTTTATCTTGCTGTGAACGAATTAATTAGATTTGTCAGCGTATTTAGCTGATTTGATGTCAAAAGGGATAACTGTTTAATTAATTTGTTTAATGCGGAAGGGTTTTCTATATCATCATTAAAGAAATCTGCAGGAGTGATTTCTAAAAAGTTGCAAATGTTAAAAAACATAGACATTGAGGGTAATGCCTTGTTCGTTTCTATGTTGTTAATATAGGCTGGATTTTGACCTAGTTTTATGCTCATATCACGGGCCGAAACATCCTTTTCTTCGCGAAGTTTTGATAGGCGAAGGGCGAAATTTTCATCGTTAATCATGCGAACTCCTAGTGGAAAACTGATAAGAAAACAAATATTTTAGTCTAATTATATAATATATCTAACAAAATATGGATTTATATAGGATTTAAACATACACAAAGGGGTAAATATATGATATAATCAAACTATATAGACATTTTATGTGATTAAATCATTAATACAAGCAATTTGTGGGTTTTTTATTAATATATAAAAATCAAGTATAAAGGAGACATATATGGAAAAGCTGAAAATGGAGTCAAAAGACATATTAAATGAAAATATAGAAAAGGTTGCAGAACTTTTCCCAAATTGTCTTGTCGAATCAGAAGAAGGCAAAAAGATAGATTTTGATATGCTTAGGCAAGAGCTGTCTGGTGATATAGTTGATGGTCCAAGAGAGAGATATCATCTTGATTTTCCAGGTAAAAGAGAAGCAATAGTTGAGTCAAATAGAAAAATAACTAAGACACTTAGACCTATAAAAGATAAATCAGTAAATTTTGATACAACTAAAAACATATATATAGAAGGCGACAATCTTGAAGCACTTAAAATTCTTCAAGAGTCGTATCTGGGAAAAATAAAATGTATTTATATCGACCCCCCTTATAATACTGGGAATGATTTTGTGTATAATGATAAATTCTCGCATGAAGACAAAGAAGAACAAATTAAGCAAGGAAGAATGGATGAGGATGGCAACATATTTATTTCAAAAGATATAAATAATGAAACTAAAGGAAGATACCATAGTGACTGGCTTAAGATGATGTATCCAAGACTTAAACTTGCAAGAAATCTACTTAGTGATGATGGAGTGATATTTATATCTATAGATGATAATGAGCAGGACAATATTAAAAAAATTTGCAATGAGGTTTTTGGAAATCAAAATTTTATAAGTGAGATTCCTATTTTGTCTAACCCAAGAGGGCGTCAGTCGAGTGAATTCATAGCCCAAACACATGAATATCTGATCGTAGTGGCTAAAAATGTTAATAAGTGTGTTATATATGGAGAAGAATTAACTGAAGAACAAAAGAAAGAGTATTCCTACAAAGATGAAAAAGGAAGTTATAGGTTATTGGGGTTAAGGCTTAGAGGCGGTCGCGCAACTGCAAAAGAGTCTCCTACATTACATTTTCCTATATACTATAACATAGATAAAGATGAGTTTAGTTTGGATAGGAAGAGTACAAATGATTACGAAATGATCCCTAAATTTGAAAATGGAGTATTGGGGACATGGAGATGGAGTAAAACAAAAATAATGAATCAAAAAGATGAGTTAATGGTAAAGCCAGTGAAAGATAGATATGACATTTTTCAAAAAGATTATTTAAAAGAAACAAAAACAATGAAACTAAAAAGCTTATGGGCTGAAAAAGACATTAACTATGATAATTCAGCACGCGAGTTAAATGAATTAGATATGAACGATTATTTTGATTATGCTAAACCTTTGTATCTAATGAAAAAAATTATAAAATCGATTTCGAGTTGCAAAGAAAACATGATCTTATTAGATTTTTTCTCTGGCTCCGCCACCACTGCTCATGCTGTTATGAAACTTAATGCAGAAGGTGGTGGAAATTGCCAATTCATAATGGTTCAATTGCCAGAAGCTACTGATGAAAATAGTGAAGCATATAAGGCAGGGTTTAAGAATATATGTGACATTGGTGAAGAACGAATCCGCCGAGCTGGCAAGAAAGTATTGGAGGAATCCAAGAATAATGTAGGGGCGAAGCTTGCGAGCCCGCTCGACATAGGCTTTAGAGTTTACAAAATTGACGATAGCAATATGAAGGATATTTATTATAAACCTGATGAGATAGATCAAAAGTCAGTCCTTGATTATATCTCAAATGTAAAAGAAGATAGGACAGCACTTGATTTATTAACACAAGTTATGCTTAACCTCGGACTCACTTTAGATTTAAAAATTGAAGAAAAGAAAATTGAAAAAAATTTATTTTATTTTGTAGAGGATAATGCATTAGTAGCTTGCTTTGACAACAAGATAGACTTAGATTCACTTTCAAAAGCCATAGAATGTAAACCACTTAAAATTGTTTGTAAAGAAAGTAGCTTCGAAAAAGACCAAGACAAAATTAACTTTAATGAAAGAATAAAAAAATATTCACCAGAGACTGAAAAATATATTATATAATTGAAAACGGGAAAAAATTTCCGGGCGGTTATGTCATCACATCTAAACCATACTTGGTGTGGAGAGGAGGTGAGGCCATGGTATATGAGTATACTATGTTTTTATTAGTACTATTAATTGTGTTAATGTATGTCAATAAAAAATAGCCACCCCTGCCAAGGTTTGTGGCTATTATTTAGCAAAATCTAGGCATAACCATTAGAGTTCTACCTTATATTATGCTAATTATAACAACTAATATAATAATTGTCAATATAGGAGAAGAAAAGTGAAGTTACAGTTTAAAAAACAACAGTATCAAGTAGACGCAGCAAACTCTGTAGTAAATCTTTTTATTGGTCAAAATAATAGTGAAAGAAAGACTTTAATTGATAGGAAAATTAAAGGATATGGATATTTAGAAGAAGAGGTAGAAGTATACTCTTATGGAAATAATACAATCAACATTGGAGAAAGTCAATTAAAGCAGAATATTAAGCAAGTAGAGTGTGATAATAATTTAGACCTTACTGAAGATGCAAATTTTATCAATAAAGATTTCTTGAAAAATTTTTCTATAGAGATGGAAACAGGAACTGGTAAGACTTACACATATATTAAGACTATGTATGAATTAAATAAAGCTTATGGTTTTAGCAAGTTTATAGTTATGGTGCCATCTATTGCTATAAGAGAGGGAACACTTAAAAGTTTTCAGGTTACAGAAGAACATTTTAAAGAACAGTATGGCAAAAAGATTAGATATTTTGTGTATAATACAAATAATTCGTCAAATATAGCAAATATAAAATCATTTAGTGAAGACAATAATATAAATGTCATAATAATGAATTATCAAGCATTTAATACTAAATCAGAAGAATCTAGAAAAATATACAAAGAACTTGATGAGTTACAATCAAGAAAGCCTATAGACATCATAAAAATGACCAATCCAATACTTATACTTGATGAACCTCAGAAAATGGGAAAAGCAGAA
>JAFXWR010000042.1 GCA_017542725.1 Lachnospiraceae bacterium
TAGATGATGAAATTAAAAACGCTGTAAAGGAAAATACTCTAAAGATTTTATATGATACATTTAAGATTAAAGAGAGAGATTTTGCAAGAGCCGAGATAGAATTTGTACCTGCAAATACAGCAGTAGATATAGGATTTGATAGATCAATGATTGCTGCATATGGACAGGATGATAAGGTTTGTGCCTATCCAGCTTTAATAGCCGAGATGGAAAATGTAAATCCCCAAAAGACCAGTGTCACAGTTTTTACTGATAAGGAAGAAATTGGTAGTGAAGGTAACACAGGAATGGTTTCTGAATATCTCTTTAATATCATGGAAGACTTAGCTGATGCAGCAGGCATAAAAGTTAGGGACTGCTATAAAAATTCTGTCTGTTTGTCAAGTGATGTGAATTCAGCCTATGACCCTACATTTGCCGATGTGTTTGAAAAGAGAAATTCTTCTCAGATAAATCATGGAGTAGTTCTCACAAAGTATACTGGCCATGCAGGTAAGTCAGGGTCAAATGATGCATCAGCAGAGACTATGGCAAAAGTTATAAAACTTATGGATGATAGAAATGTAGTATGGCAAATTGGAGAACTTGGAAAAGTTGATATAGGTGGCGGTGGCACTATAGCAAAATATATAAGTCAAAGAAATATCGATGTGGTAGACCTTGGAGTTGCTGTTTTATCTATGCATTCACCTTATGAAGTTACAGCGAAACTTGATGTGTACCATACATATTTAGCATATAAAGCTTTTTTATTAAATGATTAGGGAGAGTAACATGAATAAAAAAATTATTTCAAAACTTAGTGTACTATTAGTTTTAACAATGATTGCTTGTCAGTCACAAAATTCTTCAGGAACTATGGAATTAAATGGTGTTGAATATCCAGCAATATTTGTTAAGTCAGGTTATTATTTTGATAAGGCATCTATGTCTGATGCAGTGTTATCAAATATGCTTAATAAAATTGTAGTAGTTGATAAGCCAAGTGATATGGGAACTGTTGAATTGCCAGATTTTGCTACTATTAAATTAGAGAACAATAAAAAAGAAGAGATTGATAGTGCAATGATAGAGGCTGAACTTGAAAAAGAAAGAGACGATGAAGTTTCTTATACTCCACTAAAGGTAAGAAGAGAAGCAAGGATGACTGACAAGGTTGTGATTGACTTCAAAGGTTATGTTGGTGGCGAAGAACTAGAAGGTGGAGAAGGAAAAGATTATGAGTTAGTGCTCGGCTCTGGAGATTTTATCCCTGGCTTTGAAGAAAAAGTTGCAGGTCATAGTGCAGGTAAAAAATTTAGTTTTGATATACAGTTTCCAGAAAACTACGATCCGTCGCTTGCAGGAAAATATGCAAAGTTTGAAGTCACAATCAAATCAATAGAGGAGGCCAATACTCCTGAAGTTGATGAGGAATTTGTCAAAAAACATACAAAAGAAAATTCAGTTACAGTTGAGCAATATAGAGAAGAGGTTAAGAAAAGGATAGAAGAAAGAAATGAATTTTTAAATAATCAAAATCTTATTTATCAATTGACGGACTATCTTTTTGAAAACACAAAATTTAATCCCACAGAAGAAGCACTTGCTTGGCAGTTTTCTGTTATGATGAATGAATACAATAGACAGGCAGCACAAAATGGAATGACATTTGCTGATATGGTTGGTGCAAGTGGTACGAGTGTAAGTGATGCATATGAAGAGGTTAAGAGTGCTGTACCTCAAGCAGTGCAGTCTACTATGCTGATGGATGAACTTATAAGAAGATTCCCAAGCAATGTCACAGAAAACGATGTAAAAGATTGGTTTACTGGTGTAGCTGCAACAATGGGTTATGGCAATTTAGCTTTTGATGAATATATAGAATATATGGGTTATGAAAACCTTAAGTCTGCGGTTGAACAGGAAAAAGCAATGTTGCAAGCAATAAAACTTTGTAATGTAGTAGATTACGAGGAAGACAAAGAAAAATAATATGAGAGCATTGATTAAAAATGGAATGGTTATAGACACTGCCAATTCTATAAAAGAGAAGAGGGACATCCTCATTGAAAATTCTATAGTTAAACTTGTAAAAAAGAAAATCGATGAAGATGCAAATTATGTTATAGATGCTAAGGGAATGATAGTTTCACCTGGTTTTGTAGATTTGCACGCAAACTTTTGTGATCCAGGAGCAACTGATAGAGAAGATTTAAAATCAGGGTCGCTAAGTGCTGCAAAAGGCGGCTTTACTCATGTTGTACTTGGAGTAGATAATAAACCTGCTCCTTCAGAGTGTAATGTAATAGATTATATCATAAGATATGCAAGCATTATGCCTACAAATATCTATGCATCAGCAGCAATTTCTGAAGATAGACTTGGGTATGAAGCAGCTGATATTAATTTCTTGCATAGCCATGGTGCATTTGCATTTTATGATGGACTTAAGGCTATAGAGGACAAAAATTTACTTGCGAAAGTTATGACTATACTTAAATCAAAGAATAAAACAATTTCTGTCTTTAGTGGCGCAACTGATGACAAGTATGTAAAAGGTATAATAGATGGAGCGATAGCCAAAAAGTTAAAAATAAAAAATCCGACTCCGCTTGATGCTGAGGCAAATGACTTAAAAGATAATTTGGCGCTTGCAAAGATGACAGGAGTAAAATTGGATCTTGCCTATATCACATCAACTGAATCAATAAAACTTGTAGAAGATGCAAAGGCAGAAAAGTTGAATGTATATGCAGAAGTTCCAGCACTTAATCTTATATTGACTGATAAGGCACTTGATAAATATGGTACGAATGCAAAGGTAGTTCCGGCACTTAGAGCCGAATCTGATAGAGTTAATCTATGTAAGGCACTTAAAAAAGGAACTATAGATGTCATATCAAGTAACCATGTGCCTATAGAGCAAAAAGAAAAAGGTGAAAAACTAAAAGATGCTCAGTCTGGTGCCATAGGGCTTGAAACTGTTCTTGGAATCTGTGGACTTACCCTTGTAGAAGAAGGATATCTTACTTGGAAAGATGTGATTGAAAAGATTAGCTTAAACCCAGCTAAAGTTTTTGACTTGGATAAAGAAGGAGTTGGTAGCATTACTGAAGGTAAGAAAGCTAATATAACCATATTTGATCCAAATGAGAAATGGAAATTTGAAGAAGAAAGTATAGTATCTAAATCACATAACTCACCTCTTATAGGCACTACACTTGTTGGAAAAGTTAAATATACCATTTGCAATGGTAGATTAGTTTATCGAGCAGTAGAAATTAATAATAACAATAACAGTAATGAAGAAAAAAAGTAAAATTGTATCAAAATTTGTGTGGCTCATAGTGCTTTTATTTTTAGGATTTGCTGGTTTTAAAGCATATGAAAGGTATTCCTTTACTAAAGAAAGAGCAGACCTTGCTACATATATCGGTGTAACTGGTGATGAAGTTGCAATTTATTTAAATGATAGTTTGCAAAATCATTACGATACTGATATAAAATATAAAGCGATTATGCAACATGATACAGTATATATTCCGCTTTCGTTTGTAAAATCTTTTATCAACAATAGATTTTATTACGCAAAAGATATAAATA
>JAFXWR010000043.1 GCA_017542725.1 Lachnospiraceae bacterium
AAGGGTAGAATTCTATTCTCACCATTATCTGCTGTGCAAAAAGAGTGGATGCAGAAAACACAGATGTATCGTATGGTATATGATTGCCCTACTGCATTAGACCCCAATATACCATTTAATGAGCAAACTGTTCCTAAATTACAGAGTTTAATGTATTTATTGGAGCATGAGTGCGCTGATTTTGATACTTTATTGTTCTTTGTCTATTATAAAGAGGCACAGGCTTTATTAAGTCAGTGGTTGACAAGTAAAGGTATTTCCAATAGAGTATTGAATGGTGATACGGAATCTGATGAAAGACAACAGATTATTAAAGATTTTAAGGAGCAATCCTTTAGGGTATTGATTACAAATGTACAGAGAGGGTTGAACTTTAATAATTGTCCTTGTTGTATATTTTATAGTTATGACCCTAATCCCTCTAAGATGATACAGTTTGAGGGTCGTATTACAAGAGATTTTGATATAAAAGATAAGAGTATTTATTTGTTATGCTCTATGGGAAAAGAGTCTAAGAGATTGAATGATGTAATTAAAGAACGTACTAAGAGTACTATGGAAACTTCAAGTACGGACTTCTCTGTTATCCTTGACTTGTTATTAAACACAGGAGGTGAAAACTCATGAGTGAGGTAAATGAACCTATTTTAGAGAATGTTAACGCAGCGGTAAAAGTACCTGATGATTTGGTTTCTTTTGATGATTGTCCCAATAAATGTACTAAGGGTATGATATTTAATCCGTATACACATAGAAAGTCTGTTTGTCCTTATTGTGCGGAGAAAAGAAAAACATTATTAAGACAATCAGTTTCAAATAAGAGTGTTGAAAGTTCACTTTTAGATAAGTTAAATTTAAAACCTACTTTGTTTGGTACATCCTTTGATTTTTCTAATGTTGTGCCAGATAGTGACCGTAAGAATATTAGCGATACTTCTTATATGCAGACAAGAGACGCAGCAGAAGGAATTATGAATAAGGCTAGTCTTGGGGAATTGAACGATTATTCTTTGTTCTTTTCATTTGGAGATAAAGCTAATATCATGAATTTCATTTATCCCCTACTTCTAAGGTATTACTTGGCAGGCAGTACGATAGCACCATTTTTACCAATTAAAGATGTTAGTAGGCTTCGTTATTACGCTTCGCTATGTGATGATACAAGAATTAAAGATACTTCTTATGGTGATTTAGTATCAAAGGAAGTATGTGTCTTATGGTTAGATGCAGGATGTAGTTTGAAAGATATAGATATAACAAAGGGTTTGATGGAAGAAAGAGCCTTAAATGGATATGCAACTATTATTGTTGCGTCATCTTTGGATATAAGTATGTTGAAACTACAGATTTCAGATTTACAAACTAATTGTTTGTATTTAGCTACTCCATTCTACGTTAAATACGTACAAAATCAGAATGTTGGAGATGTTATGCAGAAAGATAATAATTATACTGATAATAATACAAGTGGAACAGTAAAACATAAATTAGGAACAACTAATAAAGCCAATACTGATAAAGGTCCTATGAGTAATAATGATTTTGATACAATGTTAGGGTTCTAATAGATGTTACTCTTTTGACTTCAGTTATAGTAAATTTTTATTTAGTTGTAATTATTTTGTTGAGATTATTTTTTAATATTTTAAGAATAATTTATATTATAAAGATAGTCTTTGTTATACAAAGATTTTATAGTTAAGATACATGAAAGGATAGGTAAAAAATGGCTGCAAAGTATGGAAATAGTAGTATCAATATGCTTGTAGGTGCAGAACGTATTAGACGTAAGCCAGCATCAATGCTTGGTTCAGCAGGATTAGCAGGTGCTAGACACGGTTTCACCGAGATTTACGGTAATGCTTTGGACGAAAAATCAGCAGGTTTTGGTACAAAGTTAGATATTTGTTATCATTCAGATGGTTCTATCTCTGTAAGAGATTATGGACGTGGTGTACCGCTTGGATGGAATGATAATGAAGAAGTACAGAATTGGAATTGGCACGTTATTTATAACGAATTGTACGGTGGCGGTAAGTATGATAACGGACAGTGGTATTTAAGTTCCATTGACCGTAATAGCGAATGGATAATGAATGAAGCCCCTACTGAGGATAAGGCAGAGGGTAACACAGAGGTAAAAGCTGAGTCTAAAGAAGATGAGGTAGTTGTACCTACAATGTTATCAGCAAGAATCAATAGTTTGCGTACTGCTTTACTCAGAGAGTGTAACATTGATATTTTAGAGTTACCTAAGAATGATAAATGGCAGAC
>JAFXWR010000044.1 GCA_017542725.1 Lachnospiraceae bacterium
TAACTAAATATGTAAATATTATAATCACAGATGTAAAAAACACTAGCCTTGCAGCAAGTGTAAATGGTTGGAATATGAACCGTAGTCGAGCAGGTATATCTTCTGGTCAAATAATTGTTGACAATAATTATACGATGACTTACGACATAAAAGTAGAGAGAAATGATGGTAAAGTGTTTAGCTTATGTGAAACTATTACAAAACTAGAGAATGGAAGAGAATATGACAAAAGAACTCAAGGATATAATTGGGATGCAAAAACTGGTGAATTATTATCAATAGAGTCAATATTTACAGATGAAGAAAAGTACAATGAATTTAATAAAAAAATGGTAAATAGAATTAAAGCTAATAAAAGCTCTTTTGATGAAGATGTATATAATGAGTTAATTGGTGATAATCCAGAGAATATACATGAATATAGCACATGGTATATGACAAATACAGGAATTTCGCTTTTATTTAACAGTGATGATATTGGCTCAAATAGAATTACAGGTGTGACAACTGCATTGACATATACTGATACAGTAAATAAGTTACTATTGTCAAAATATAAAAAGTAATTAAATATGCATAATGGGAATATAACATGGAAATATTGGAAAGAGTAATTGAATACTTTAAATCATCAGCCAAATCATTCGTAGAGTTGATAGAAAACTTAATCAGTAATATTAAAAAAATGCCTGAAAATATTAGGCAACAACGAAACCAGCACGCTTTTCAAGAAAATAGTTATACTCAGAACCAAAGAGCGAGTTTTAGTTTTATTGTAAAGGACACTTTAGATTTAATTGGAAATTATTATAGTGAAATTAGAAGTGGAGTAGCTCCCTTAGGGTATATCCTTTTGGGGACTGTTCCATTTATTTTTTTGTATCAATATTCAATTTCTCATATAAGAATCAGTGAAAAATTAATAATATTCTTTGCAGTTGTAGTTGCTGCATTGTTAAATATATCACTTACTGGGTTAGCTCTTTTTCCAATAGCGGCGTTAATGTTTTTTTCTATGTGGGAAAGCAATATAATAATCGCATCTATTACAGTAATACTATTAATAATTGTGTGCGCAGAGACTGGTGATAAGAAGAGGTCTAAGTATTTATTTCCAATATCAATCATGATTTTAACTGGATGCTCTAGTAATACTGGAGTTTACGTAACGATTGCACTTCTATTTATTTGTTCATTGTTGTGGAGCAATTCACTATTTACAATCTTGACTCCACTATTTCTATTGATTAATATTATTATGGGCGGAAACATATTAAACCTTATATCTTTAGATAGAATGAATGTAATGGAAAGAGTAAATTTGTTCAACATTAGTATAAATGATTATGTAAAAGTTGTATTTAATACAACTGTTTCTTTTGAGAAGTCATTTGATGGTATAGGAACATTGTTTAAAACCAACTATGTTATTTATATATGTTTGTTTATTGGTTTATATTATGTATCTAAGGTTTTTCAATTTATAGTGCGAATTTTTAAAATGGATAGAACAAAGTTTAAATATGTTATAATATCACATATATATTGTTCCATCACATTTTGGTTAGTGCTTCAACTTGCAAATTTTGCGTATTCGGCAAACATTGTTGTTGCTACACTTAAACAAACAGGTCAAGATTTGAGAATATTAGATTCGTTTAATAATTTGCTTAAAATTATGCCGATGATTATGGAGACTGCTAAAAGCAGTAACTTCGTGCTCATAGCCATTTCTGATATAGTAATTGCATTTTTATTGTCAATACCAATATCTTTATTTGTAGGTGGTTATGATAAATAAGAGAATACATTAGTATGGTGTATAAAGAAACGAAAGAGATGATATATGGACTGAAAATGACCTTGAAAGAGGTCTATTTTTATGAAGTTTAAATCAATGAAAATATTTTGCGTTTGTGGTATAATAAAATATTATGAGTACAAATTTAAGAAAATTCGTTATATCAGCGCTATGCGTAGCCTTGGCATTTGTGTTGAGTTTTGTAAAAGTTTTTAGAATGCCACTTGGTGGTAGTGTGACGCTTATGTCAATGTTTGTAATATCGATGCCGGCATATTTATTTGGCGCACGATATGGATTCATGTCAAGCTTTGTATATGCAATTTTGCAGCTTATACAAGGTGGAACAATGCTACACCCTTTACAAATATTCCTTGATTACATATTGGCGTTCACTTGCTTTGGCATAGTTGCATTTTTTAGAGATATAAAACATGGTTCGTATGTGGGATTTTTAATTGCGTGTATAATCAGATGTCTTTCAAGTTCTTTGTCAGGCTATATATTTTTTAGGGAATATGCACCTGCAACTTGGAATCCAATATTATATACTCTTGCCTATAATGGTGGATATATATTTGCAGAATATCTAATCACCATAGTTATAGTAACAATTCCACAGGTAAAAAATTTATTACATAAGTATAAAGAGTAATTCGTAGGGGCGAATGGAACACCGTAGGGGCGAATGCTTGCAGAGCCCACAATAAAATTATGAATAGTGTAGAATTGACAAAAAAATTAATCGAAATCGAAAGCACCGACCCAGGTGCTTATGAATTTGAAATTAAAAAATTCATAAAGGATTTTTTGTTTGCTCTAAAAACTGATGATGTGGAAATACTGGAGTCTGAAGTTATTGATGGAAGAAAAAACCTCATGGCAGTGTTAAAGTGCAAGAATAAAAATTCTGTAGGCGACGACATTCTGTCGTCCCGTGTAGGGGCGAAGCTTTGCGAGCCCGAACTTGTACTTATTTGTCACATGGATACAGTGGTAGTTGGAAATGATTGGATCGAAAAACCATTTAATGCAGTAGAGAAAGATGGTCGTATCTATGGCAGAGGTTCAACTGATATGAAGTCTGGTCTTGCAGTTGCACTTAAGACATTTGAGTATGCTGTGAAAAACATTGATACTAAAAAGATGAAAAGAGATTTTAAAATAATATTTACAGTTGATGAAGAAGCGGATATGAAAGGTGTTGAGAAGGCGATTGCAGATAAATGGGTGAGCGAAAAATCATTTGTTGCTGACCTTGAGCCAACTGATAAGATGATACAAGTTTCACATAAGGGAAGATTTTGGGTAAAACTTTTTGTGAAAGGAAAGACTGCTCATGCAAGTCGTCCAGAGCTTGGTATCGATGCAAATGCATGTCTTGCTGAAATCATATCCTATGTGCGAAATGAGGTTAAAAAACTTCCTGCAGATGGCGAGATAGGAAAGACGACTGTAACCTTTGGAATGATGAGCGGAGGTTACGAGCCTTATGTAGTGCCAGATAGAGCAGAGACTACAATGGATTTTAGATTAGCACCACCAGCCTACAATCACGACATAATTAAAATAATCAATAATGCGATTTTGAATGTAAAGAAAATAATTTCAAATGATGTGGTAGTGAAGTATGAAATTACTGGTGATAGACCTTTTGTGAAAAAAGATGATAACTCAGAGTTTTTACAGATGATGAAAGATAATATTTTATCAATATATGAAAAAGAAAAAAATGATGACTACATACCTATCATTACAAGTTTTTCTGGATACACAGACACTGCTGTCATAGCGGCAACTCTTAATAATAAAAATACATTGTCATATGGACCGGGCAGTCTTGCACTCGCCCACAAACCTGATGAGTATGTGGAAATAAAAGATATAGAGAGGTGCGAGAAAGTATACAAAGAGTTAGTCGATAATTTATTATTGTAGGTTACACTTTTTTATTTACAAACTTTTGTATAGCTTTAAATGTCTCCTCAGACAAATCATGTTCAACCTTACAGGCATCTTCAAGTGCCTGTTTTTCTTTGACACCAAGTTGCATAAAAAGTTTTGCGAGAGTCATATGTCTTGTCCAGGTGTCAATTGCAAGTTTTTCACCAGCGGAAGTAAATAGTATCATACCATTGTCATCCATAGTGATGTAGCCGCTCTCGCGAAGTCTTTTTGTGGCATATGTCACACTTGGCTTTGACACTTTAAGAAGTTTTGCAACATCTACTGATCTCACATAGTTTTGTTTTTCTTTAATTCTAAGTATGGCTTCGAGATAATCTTCGGTTGATTCTAATGGTTCCATAATTTCTCCTAACATGAGTTAAATTGTTTTACTTTAGTTTTTTGATTTTACTTAAGTTTAAAAATAAAAAAGTTTGACAAATTTTGTTTAATATGATATATAATATGTGTTAAATATATCTAACCAATATTATATATCTTAAATATAAATAAATCAATATTAATTTTGAGGGAAAATATGAATATATCAACGATAGTAGTTTTAATTATTATATTTGCAGCATTTGCACTAGCTATAAGGCATACATTAAAGAATAAAAGTGTTTGTAGCTGTGGCTGTGATTGCGGCAAGTGTGGGAAATGTTCTTGTGGCACTTGCGATATTAAATAAGAGAGGAAAAGAGTAAGCAGAGATTATGTTACCATTAACATTTGTAAAAACTGGAGACCTGGCAAAAGTTATCAAGGTGAATGGAAAAGATAATGTGAAAAAACATTTGGCTGACCTTGGCTTCGTTGACGGAACGATTGTAAATGTCATCTCATCACATGACGGGGATATTATTTTGAATGTGAAAGATAGTAGGCTCGCAGTGACCAGAGAGATGGCAGATAAAATAATGATAGAGTTGGTGGACAGAAAAGATTTGTTAAAAGCAAAAGTAGTATAGGGGGAGATATATGAAAACTTTAAGAGACATCCAAGTTGGTGAGAAATCAAAAGTTGTGAAAATTCACGGCGAAGGAAAAGTCAAAAGAAGAATCATGGACATGGGCATCACAAAAGGGACGGAGATCTTTGTGAGAAAGGTGGCTCCACTTGGGGATCCGGTGGAGATAACTGTGAGAGGGTATGAGCTTTCATTGAGAAAAGATGATGCAGATATATTGGAGATGGAGTAGGAGGTAATATGGGATTAAAAATTGCACTCGCAGGAAATCCAAACTGCGGCAAAACAACATTATTTAATGCACTTACTGGTTCAACTCAGTATGTGGGAAACTGGCCTGGTGTTACTGTTGAGAAAAAAGAAGGAAAATTGATTGGTAATAAAGATGTGATTATACAGGACTTGCCTGGTATTTATTCACTTTCACCATACTCTTTGGAAGAAGTTGTGGCAAGAAATTATCTTGTAAATGATAAGCCAGATGCAATTTTAAATATTGTCGACGGAACTAATATAGAAAGAAACCTTTATCTTACTACTCAGATTCTTGAGATAGGAATTCCTACAGTTGTTGCCATCAACATGATGGATGTGGTTGAAAAGAATGGTGATAAAATTGATATAGAAAAACTTTCTAAAGAACTTGGTTGTAAAGTTGTGACTATGTCAGCCCTTACTGAGAAGGGTGTGTTTGAAGCGGCAAAAGCATGCATAGCAGCATCAAAAGAAAAAACAAAAGAGTGCCCACATGTTTTTTCGGGGTCTGTTGAGCATGCACTTGCACACATAGAAGAGTCTATACAAAAGGAAGTGCCTGAAAATAATATAAGATGGTTTGCTATAAAGATATTTGAGAGAGATGAGAAGGCTTACGAAAGTTTAAAAATCAAAAAAGAAGAACTCGGTCACCTCGAAGAGCATATTAAAGATTGCGAGAAAGAGATGGATGATGATGCTGAGAGTATCATCACTAATCAAAGATATGAGTATATACAAGATTTGGTCAGTAAGGCTGTTGTTAAGAAAAAAGGTAGTGATGGTTTAACATCATCAGATAAGATTGATAGAGTTTTGACAAATAGAGTTTTAGCGCTTCCTATTTTTGCAGTTATAATGTTTGCAGTTTATTACATCGCTATGGGACCACTTGGATCATTTTTAACTGACTGGGTGAATGACACATTATTTGGAGAAATAATTCCTACTGCGGCTGAGAATTTTCTTGCATCATTAAATGTTGCAGACTGGGTTCAAAGCCTTGTAATAGATGGAATCATAGGTGGTGTAGGTACAGTTTTAGGTTTTGTGCCACAGATCGCAATACTTTTCTTGCTTCTTTCTATACTCGAAGATAGCGGTTACATGGCAAGAGTTGCATTTATCTTCGATAGAATTTTTAGAAGATTTGGTCTTTCTGGAAAATCATTTATACCTATGGTAGTTGGAACTGGTTGCGGTGTACCTGCAATCATGGCGACAAGAACTATAGAAGAAGAAAAAGATAGAAGAATGACTATAATACTTGCGACATTTATTCCTTGCGCTGCAAAGATGGAAATAGTTTTAATTATGACTCAAGCATTCTTCCCTGGAAATGCATTTATTGCAACGGCTATGTATTTTATAGGAATTGCAATTGTAGTAGTATTTGGAATTATACTTAAGAAATTAAAATATTTTTCTGGTGACCCTGCACCATTTGTTATGGAACTTCCTGCTTATCACTTCCCATCATTAAAAGGTCTTTTTATACATGTATGGGAAAGAGTAAAAGGATTTATGATTAAAGCTGGAACTATAATTTTTACAGCCTGCGTAGTACTTTGGTTCTTGATGAATTTCAATTTCAAGTTTGAACTTGTAGATTTGGAAGAAAGCATATTGAAAACAATTGGCGAGGCAATAGCATTTATATTTGCACCACTCGGATTTGGAACTTGGCAGGGTGCAGTTGCATCTGTGTCTGCGGAGATTGCAAAAGAACAGGCAACGGCCACATTAGGAATGCTTGCTCATGCAGCATCTGAAGATGAGGCAGATGTCATAGTAGCTATTAGACAACTATTTGATGGCAATGCTTTGACAGGACTAAGTTTCATGTTATTTAATATATTTAATGCACCATGTCTTGTTGCAATTGCTACAGCATTTAGAGAGCAAGGTCAAGCAAAATGGGGCTGGTTTACATTTATATTCCAAATGATGGTGGGATACCTACTTGCAATGTGTACATATAATATTGGTATGTTTTTAACTGCCGGGGTTATGAGTGTAGCTACCATAGTGTCATTTGTAGTAGTTGTGATAGTGTTGGTGTTATTATTTAGACCAGTTAAAAATAAATAATGTAGATTAGAGAGTTGTTCTCCTTAAACATAAAGAAACAGGGCCGCTCAAGCCCTGTTTTGTTTTAAAAAAAGAGATTTGGTTTTGTTATATTATAATATAATATATTTAAGTGTAAAATCATTGAATAAAGTGTGAAAATTCTGAGAATTCTGTGAATAAATTCCTATGTTAGACTGCTAAAATTATGGTATAATATATAATTAGGAAAAAATATGAATAATTTTATAAAGGAGGCCTAGTATATGACACTACAAGAAGTTAGAGAAAAAGCAAAGGGTAGACTTGGGTATTGTGTATCATGCCCTGTGTGTGATGGACGAGCATGTAAAAATACAATTCCTGGACCTGGTGCAAAAGGTACAGGAGAAGTATCAACAAAAAATTATGAAGCTTGGCAAAGAATAGACCTTGAGATGGATTCACTTGTAGGTGGAGGCGAAATTGATACAACATTTGAATTATTTGGAAAGAAATTTGAGCTTCCAGTATTTGCAGGACCAATTGGTAATATAAGAGGCAACTACAGCAAGATGTACAAAGAAGAAACTTACTCTCAAATATTAGTTAATGGTTGTAAGGATGCAGGAATATGTGCTTGGACAGGTGATGGCATAGAAGATGGATTTTTTGAATTGCCATTAAATGCAGTTAAAGGTTGCGGCGGCATGGGAATACCAACCATTAAACCTTGGGATATAGATAAGATAAAGAAAAAACTTGCACTTGCTAAAAGTGCTGGCGTGTTTGCTGTTGCTATGGATGTAGATGCCATAGGTCATCCTGCTTTTAAAAATGGCGATGGATATGTGAGTCCACTATCACCTGATTCTTTAGCAGAAATTATTAAGAGTACAGATTTGCCATTTATAGTTAAAGGTATAATGAATGTTAAGATGGCGAAGAAAGCAATTGATGCAGGTGCTAAAGGAATTGTGGTTTCAAATCACGGCGGTAGAGTATTAGATGAGACTCCAGCAACGGCAGAAGTTTTAAGAGAAATTGCAGAATTTGCTAAAGGTAAATGCATTATATTTGTAGATGGTGGAATTAGAACAGGTAGAGATGTATTTAAAGCACTCGCGCTTGGCGCAGATGCTGTACTTATAGCTAGACCATTTGTGCAAGTTGTATTTGGCGATGCTGAAGATGGCATTATGACATATGTAGATAGTTTGAAAGAAGAATTAAAAGATA
>JAFXWR010000045.1 GCA_017542725.1 Lachnospiraceae bacterium
CACAACATCATTCAGTAGACCCTTCTAAGAGAATAGCAACAGATGGTACTATTGAGTACGAACTTGACAGTACACAGATGAGAATAGAGTACTTTACCGCAAATTTGTATAAAGACAGTTATAAGAATGTAGCAGCTAGAATAGAGGGTTGTATGACAGGTAAAACAATGGCAAACCAAAATGCTGCTTTAATAGCTAATGTAGCCGCTTTAAGAGCGTCTGATACTGCAAAAGATGGTAATAATAATGGTAATAGAATTGTTGCAAAAGTAACAGTACGAGTTAAAGTACATATTCTTTATCAATCAAGTATTTTACAGTGGTTAAGTTATAAAGATTGGCTGGCTGCTGGTGCAACAGGTGAATGGCATGCTGCTATAAAAGAGATAGACCCTTCTACAGGACTTGTAGTAAGAGATGGTAATGATGGTACTTGGTATGAGACATCAACATACTTTGCTGTAACTAGATAATATTAAAGAAAAGAGAGGTTGAGTTATGTTAGTAGTATTAGCTGAGATAGATTGTTTAGATTACCTACAGAGTCAGGGTATAATGCCAGATGAGTATTATACAGATTATGAGGTTTTTAAACAACGTTGTGCAAGTTTTAAGAACGCCACAGAGCTAATAATTTTAGCGGGTAGTTGTCAGTTTAATAAGAGACATACAACAGAGTTTATAAAGGCACAGGTAAAGAGACAGAATAACCCTAATGATAAGGGTATTGCAAATGTTATTGTACTGACAGATTATATGATACCTACATTGGAACTTTATTATAAGTTTGATAATAACTTAGATGAAGTATATAAATGTAGTGGTTGGAAGAAAGCAAAAACTCCTACTGATATTTGGGGCGTGGTTGATGAAAGCCAGACAAAGGTTAAGCATGAAATAGCTATGTATTTGTCAGATTTCGACCAAGGAAATGCAGAAAAGGCTAGAGAAAAGAGTAAATCTTATTATTCTAAAGAGGAAGAGTTGATACGATTAATTCAACAGCCTAATGTACGTCAAATTATTTTAAATTCTAAGACAACAAAAGCGTAATATAGAGATACCCTACTACACACTAGTAGGGTATTTTTATGTCAAAGCATAGTTTGAATATATTTTATTCAGATTTATTTTAAAAGTTCAGATACTAATTTATATTATATAATTTTTTGATTATATTTTACATTTTTGTTTAGATAGATTGTGTTTCCAATACGAATATGATACTATTATTTTAATTTCAGAAAATACTTAAATACAACAAAGGCAACAACGTGGCTATGCTAGAAATTTAAAGGTGTAGCACTATTTTTGTGGTTTTTGTATTATTTGTAATGCGTATAAGGCAATATGTAAATAATTCTTTAGTTTGTTGAAATTGATTTAGTTTTTTGTTGACTTTTTAGTTGTGTTAATTTAAACTAAAAATGATTTATGTTTGTTTTGTTTGATTTAAGTTTTTCTTAGTTGATTTTATATATATAATAGGGAAAACTAATTGAACCATAGTAAATTAAAAGTTTAAGTACGGAGGTAAGTAAAATGATTCAAGGTAATGCAATTTTAGTAATTGACATTGGTAATTCAAGTACTAAGTGCAGAGTGTTATTTGGGAAAGACCCAAAGACTAAGTTGTATAAGTACAGACAGTTTGAGTTGCCTAATGTCTTTGCATCTGTAGATTCTGATTATGTAATTAGTTCTGATTACAGTCCCAAAACATCAGTAGTGCTTGATATTGACGCTTCAAAAGAGGAAGAGGATACATTAGCGGGTGTAGTAACTGGACAGTATTGTGCAGGAGAATTACAGCAGAGAGAATTTTCACTTGTTGGTATGAAGCCAACCGCAACACAGCATAAGTGGGAGTTACCTACAACACCGCTTAGTTTAAGATACGCTTTTTACAGAGCGGCTAGGTCAATTCTTGCTATGAATAATGCAAGTGACTTTAATCAGTTGGATATTACATGGAAGGTTGTAGCATTATTGCCACCCGGAGATGTAGATTTGGGTAAGGATACTCTTACAAAGATGATTACATCTATTAAGAGAATTACTTGCAAGTTTCCTGAAGTATCTTTCCCTGTAAACGTA
>JAFXWR010000046.1 GCA_017542725.1 Lachnospiraceae bacterium
CAAGCATCTTTTCTTTCAACTGATTCTCAATAGTTGCCAATTCTTTCTCCGCCTCGGCTCTCTTTGCCTTACCCTCTTTCTGTATTGTAAGTACTTCATCCAAAGTAGAAATCAACTGACTGTTTGTATGCTGTAATGTCTCCAAATCAACAATACCTCTCTCTGACTCTTTAGCTGCATCAATAGTAGCAGTCTTCAACTTATCAGCATTACTCTTTAACAAAGCATTAGTCATATCAGAAACCTCTTTCTGAACCGCAGCAGCCTGTGATGCGTGTTCTACGCCAAGAGCAATTACCATCTGATTTTTCCAAAGAGGAATAGTATTTACAATAGTAGTCTGTATCTTTTCTACCATTACATTATCAGAAGATTGTACCATTCTAATCTGTGGACCCATCTGCAAAGATACGGTTCTTGTAAGTTCAATATCATACAATTTCTTCTCAAAACGTGTGATAAGGTCTGCATAATCTTTAGCTGCTTGTGCATCCTCTGGTAAACCTGACTCTGCTGCCTTTTTCTGTAATTCAGGAAGTTCAACTGTATTAGCATGTTCCAACTTCTTCTTACCCGCTAAAATATACATTGTTAATTCCTTGTAATAATTAAGATTTAACTCGTACATCTTATCTAAGGTAGATATATCACTCATAAGAGTATCATGATGTTTCTGCAACTCATTAGCAATAGTAGAAACATTTGTCTCCACTTTATTATACTGAGTCTTAAGAGTCTCTATTTTATTCCTACCTTTCTTGAATATACCTAAGAAACCTTTTTCTTCTTCGTCTACATTAAAATTCTTTAATTCAAGGATAAGATTGGTAACCATATCTCCAACCTCTCCCATATCTTTTGTCTTTACACCATTCAAAGTCTGCTCTGAGAACTCTGTCATCTTCTTCTGTGTATTAACACCATAATTGATTATTGCACTTGTGTTCGCTAAATCAATCTTCTCAGCAAATTCATCAACTTGCTTACGCTCTTCTTCCGATAACATAGAGTCATCTAACTCTTTCTTCATATCTGTAGCTACACTCTGAACAGGTGTTGTTACAGTATTTTCCTTCCCAAAACTTAATGTTGGTGCTGAAGGTGTTTCCTCACCAAAACTTAATGTTGGTGTTACTTGTGCTTGCATTTCCTCTGCCATTTCTTTAGCCCTTTCTCTTTATTCTACATAATCTAATAATGTATGCGTATAATAATTTAACAACTGTGGTGTTACTTCTTCCCCATGTTCCAAACGTTGCTTGAGTTTATTTAAATTTTTATTCTCTCTTACCTCACGAAAAATATAGTGGTTAAGTCCCTGCTTTGTACGCTCATCCCCTCTTAGGTTACGACTATCAGTAAACCAGCGAATATCACTACCATCATCAAGATTCTGAAATATTTCAGCAATTTGGTTAGTGTTCAGATAAGCTAACGTCCAAGAACGTTTAGACCATCTTTCTATATTCGCAATAACCACTATGTTTCCTTCGGTATTCTTGTTGTATTTCTGTTTTAAGTCTGCAAGATTTTTCTGATTACATACCCTCGCTAATCTTGGTATATCTTTAGATGTGTATATACCTGTGTCAAATTCATCTTGATACTCATTCATTACTTGTGGGGTAAGTTGTTTTTCATTAATCTCGCTCGACCATAATATACGCATATAAACTCTCCTTGACCTATATTATAGCCAGTATTAATATAACTTACTCGTCTACTTGCACTTTCTTTTTACGTCCAAACTTACCCTCTGCTATATTTTTCTGTGCCTGTTGTCTCATTCTTTCCTTTTGTTCCGCAGATACCCTCTTAGGTGGACTTATCTTAATATATGAAAGTGGTAGATGTGCTACAATACTACCATCTTGATTATTTATCGAAATCTCTACTTCATCAGGGTTCTTGGCTGCCAATCTCTTTATTTTATTGACCCATTTCCTCTGTGACATTGTAACTGTTACTCTAGTCTGTCCTGTGTACCACTCTACGGTATTATCTCTACTAGTGTTGAAAAAATTCTTACTAAAAATACCCTTGTTCAATAAGTTCTCATCAGTATCTTCAGACATATTGTCATCTATGTCCTCTGAATTATCCTGCTCATCTGCATCATCAGAATCATCAAAATCTTCTGAGTCCTCGGAATCCTCTATATCTTCCAACTTCATGTCCAAGGCATCTTCACTAAGGTTTTTCTTGTTTTCCTCATCATTAATTAACTCAGCCATAACGTACCTCCACTATTATTTTTAAAGGTTTCATTTCATTTTATACCAAAACTATATAATTAGTCAACATTATTACCCAATATCTATACCTTTTTCTTCTTCTAGCAAACTTTTTACTTTGCTAGTCTTAACTCGATTATTAATGAAATCATTAAACATATCATATAAAACTGCAAAAATAGGTACTCCAAAGAACATACCTAATATTCCAAACAGTTTACCACCTATAATAACTGCAAACAATACCCAAAAAGTAGTTAGTCCTGTTTGTTTTCCTATACATTTTGGACCTATAATATGTGCATCTAATTGTTGAATTACTACAACTATTATTAAATATGGTATTATCTTTGATGGAGACTCACCTGCTATTAGCAATAAACCCGGTATTGCACCTATAATTGGACCTATAACAGGTACCATATTAGTTATGCCTATACATAATGTTGAAAATAATAGAAAAGGTATTTTAAATATCAAAAATGTTATAAATACTAGGCAAGCTATTATACAACTATCAATAGTCTTACCTATAACAAACTGTCTAAATACCTCATTTATTCTAACTATACCCTTGATAAAGTTTTCAGCAAAAGAAGGAAACAAAGCTACTAAAATAACTTTTATCCGTTCTGATACTTTATGCCTATCATATAACAAACATATACTTGCTACTAAAGCTATCAAAAACGACACAGCTTGATTTCCAAATTGTGTAGCACCTGTATAAACTTGGCTGACAGTACTTAAAGTATCTGTCGAAACAGTTTCTTGTAACATAGTCATCAAGTCATCTAATAACTTAGCTGTATATAAATGTTCAAGCCAAGGAACATTACCAAAACTACTTCTGACCCAATTCCTTAAAGTAGTTAAATAACTCGGAAAATTCTGTATTATATTACTAATACTTGATGCACCTAAAGGAATTATTATACCAATAGATAGACCCAATAAACATAATACTAGAGAAGTAACTAAAAGCACACTCAAAAAATTAGCTAATTTTGCATTACATTTCTTGCTAAATAACTTCTCTAAATTATTACAAGGTACTGAAAGTAAATAAGCAACAAAAAAGCCTATTATAAAAGGTTTTATTGCTGTAAATAAGTTGGCAAAAAACTCAACAATACCCATCTTCTTCTCCTTAATACCTTATATCTTAATTGCTCAACTTATTCAGTATCCCAAAAATAACTCTAACAGATATTCTCTGTTAGAGTTAATTACGTAAAAGAATACTAGTTACTCTAAACTATCAGCACTCAACTCTAAAAGGCTAGATAATTCTTCTTTTGTTAAAGTAATACCCTTGCCCATTTTGCTATGGTCTGGACTCCAATCTCTTATATCATACTTAGCAGGCTTTCCATTCCAAGAAATAAGATTCAACTCTTTCTGCCAAGCATTTTTCTCATTAACGCTTAAAACTTTAATCTCTTTAACAATATTAAATTCA
>JAFXWR010000047.1 GCA_017542725.1 Lachnospiraceae bacterium
TTAAGGCTGAGTTGCATCTTGACTTATGGGGACATGTAGAAAGAATTAAAAAAATTTATGGAATCTAATACTATTGTATAGTAAAAAATATTACAAACAACAATGTGAAGGCAACTATATAATTATTACAAGTCTGCATATTAGTATAATGCAGGCTTGTATTTTTGCATTAAAATAGTTTTATATATATGGTAGCCGAGCATTTGAACAAAAAGATGAAAATCTAAAAACAGCCTGTGATATGGTAGTAAAAAGTGGCAATGTAGAGATGTTGACATATTTCATTATGAAAGGTGCAAGAATAGATGAAATAAAGAAAGAAAATATAACAGCCGAAGAGAAGTTAACTAATGAGGCAATAAGGGAGGCAAAGGAAAGGGTAGGCATAGTAGGGTATGACATAGACACATTCAAACAAAAGTTAGTTAATTTAACTGAAGAAGATATCAATAAAAAAGATGTGCTAGGAAATACACTTCTAAACTATGCTATAGAGCGAAATAACAGAGAAATGGTAAACATGCTAATAGACAAGGGTGCAAAAGTAAACATACGAAATAACAACAAAGAAACACCACTATATCAAGCCATAAAATATGCTAGTAGCGATATAGTAGTAGATCTAATGAAGAATGAAGCCAATATAAAAGATGAAGTAAAAGGCAAATCAATGCTACACTACGCAATGAAAAGAAAGATAAGAGGAGATAAAAAAGAGATAGAAGAGAATGAATCAGTGGCAATAAAATTGATGGATAAGGGAGCGTTAGACTTAACGCCATCAACAATGAATGAATTGGTTCGATATGATAGGACGTTTGGCAACGAGAAAATGACGCAATTGATGTATAACATAAGTAGAGGCAATAAAGACTTGGCAAAACAATTGATAGAGGCAGAAGGAATAGACTTAAACAAAAAAGATGACGAAGGGATAACAGCATATGGATATGCCGTACATAAGCAATACAAAGATTTAACAGACATAATGGAGAGTAGAGTGAAAGGGCTTGATAAGAAGGAGAAAGTAGAAAAGGACTTTTTAGGAATAACAGATAAGAAGACCGCAATGATAGTAGCAGCTGGGGGTCTAATGACAGGAGTAGGAATATTGGCTAAAACAACTCCATTAGGCGGGGCAGTGTTTGATTTAGTAGAGAATGTAGTAATAGATAAGGGAAAAGAATATTTAAACGAGAACACAAGAAAAATAATAGAAGGGATACAAGAGGGCAAGAAGAGCTTACAAAATATGGCAAGTAAAGCATTAGAAACAAAAGGAGTGAAAGAAGCGCTAAATTTTATACAAGGGAATACGGCAAATAATAATGCAGTCAATAATAATGCGGGAGCAAGAGGAGTTGGTTCGCTCCAAATAAATCTGGTAAATGATCATGGACTAAAGATGAGTGCATTAAGTGAAGATTTGCAAGGAGGAAACGGTAATGACGGAAATATGGTAGTATCGTTTAGCATGGAAAAGTTAAAATTGAATGCAAGACCAACAATAGGGATGGCAAGTGTGGCTGCAGGAATAGGGTTAAATATAGGTTTAGATAGAGAAAAACAGATAGATGAAAGAGATGTATTTTCAGAAATAGGGCGACAAGTTGAGGAAAAAGGATGGATACCAGAGGGAAGGATGTTAGGTCCAGGGAGAATATATACAGGTACCATGTATGTTCATGGAAAAGAAATAAATATAGGAGAAAGTGATAAGTTAATCAAGGTCGGAAATGAATTTTACATATGTGAAGATACACTACCAAAGATATCATCAAATAATTTTGTAAAAGCTAATGGAATAAAAATGCTAACATTAAAAGGGACTTATGCCGATATAGATAATGAGTTAGGATTTGAATATGGGCAAAAAGTAAATGGAAAGGGAGTGGAATTTAAGATAAAAATACAGGAGCAGAGTAACTCTGGACGTGTAACGGAAGCTACATATTATCATTTGGAAAGCATGATAGAATTAGGTATGAGGGAGCATTTTTATACAAATAGGTTGCAAAAAGAGATGTATGTGGTAAAAAATCAAGCAACAAGAGAAGGTGGCTATGGGTTAGTAGTTTATGAAGATGGATATATAAAGAATGTAAAGATGGAAAAACTTTATATATTGAAGAAGGATAGTACAGTTGAAAAGATAACACCATTTACCGAATTGAAGAAGGGGTTAGTTGGAGCATATGATAAGATAATACCAGATAATTGGGGTGATATAGAAAATTTAAATAAAGCAGATGAAGCATTAGGGGATATAATATTAGTATCGGCAAGCACAGCAGCAGGGTTAGGGGAAACAGGATTTGCACTAACACCACAAGGTGCTGTTGTAGTAGTATCAAGTTTGGCAGTGGCAGCAGGAGCGGGATTAGGACAAGCATGTGTACGAGTGGCTAAGAAAGATATTTGTGGAGCATTGTTATCATTATGTGGAGCATCATTTTTTACAGCAATGGCATCAACGGTTGGCATAGATAGGGGAGTGATAGAAAATAAGGGGGGAGGAA
>JAFXWR010000007.1 GCA_017542725.1 Lachnospiraceae bacterium
AGAAGTTCTACCAGCAAGTTTGTATTTCGTGTGTCCTGTATATAACAAACCATACTATATAGAAGTAGATGATAACATTCCAGAAGGAGCAGACAGTGGTAGTAAGGTAGTTAAGAAGAATTATGAGCAAAAAGTATATGAGAATGACAGAAATAGATTATTACCAAATATAGAGTTAAGTTTACCTGGATATAAGTTTGAGGGCTTTAGTAGAGAAGCAAATGGAGTAGTTGAATATAACAAGGGTGATATAGTAAGGAAGTATGGAGACTTAGATAAGAGAGCAGAAGAGAAGGTAAAAGAATTATTTGTATCAGAGTTCCCAACAATTAGATTATATGCTAAGTGGAAGCCAATAAATTACTATGTAGTATTTGACAAAGGAAATGAGTATGTATCAGTATCAAGACTTAAGATAGTAGAGAATCCAAAGGCATTTGGAGTAGAGTATAATGATTTAATGTTAAATACTAGTGAGTATACATATAGAGGACATAATTTCTTATATTGGGAAGTAGATAGAGTAATAAGTGGAGGCGAAGTAGTAAATGGAGTAGCAAGAGGAGGAGTTGACGAGCACGGATATAGGTATGAGAGAGCAACACTTAGTGATACAGCAAGTTATAAGAATTTAACCACTATAGATGGAGCGATAGTAGTTCTTAAGGCTATATGGAATAGTGTGTCATATAGAGTTAGATTTGATGTAGCAACACCTTCTGGAATAGCTGTAAAGAGATATGGAAAGGTAGTAGATAGTGAAGGAAAAGAAGTATCAAGTGTTCAATTACTTAATGATGAGAGCTACTTGGCACCAAGGACAACAACAGTTCTTGACGGATATGAGTTTAAAGGTTGGGATAAAGAGGCAATAGTAGCGACACCAACATACATACCAGGAAGAGATTATATCCATGGACTTGGAAGAAATCTAAATAGTGAAGTAGTATTGTATGGTATTTGGGGCAAAGAGACAACTAAGGTAGTAGAGCCAGAGGAAGAGGATGAGCCAAAGAAACCAGATGATGAAGCAGAGAAGCCACATGAGCCACTTGATAAAGATGAAGATGGAAATGATTTTGTATATTATATTTTAGGCACAATAAGTGATACAACAGGAGATAGGATAGAGAAAGACTTTACAGATAAAGAGTTGATGGCTCATATAAAAGAGGGCGAGACACTTAGAGATGCATTAGATGGAGATATAATAAGTGGAGCTACATATTATGAGTATCCAATATACAATAATGTTTACACTATAAAATTAGAGGACAATATACCAGCGGGAGCAGAAGCAAGTGATAAGGTAGTTAAGAATAAGAGCGAGATGAATATATACCTTGATGATAGACAAAGACTATTTAACGATTTAGATATAAGCTTACCTGGATATAAGTTTGAAGGCTTTAGTAGGACAAGTAGTGGAGATGTTGAGTATAGGAAGGGTGATATTGTTCGTAAATATAAATATGAAGAAGATAGATTAAAGAATACGAATAACAATGTAAAAGCACTTTATGAAGAGGAAGGAACAAAGACTATAACATTATACTGTGTATGGACACCAATAAATTACTTCGTAGTATTTGAGAAAGGAAGTTCATATGTAGTAGAGAACAGTGTAAAAACAGTTACTAATCCAAAATCATACGGAGTAGAGTATAGAGACTTAACATATTTTAATAACTATAGATATGCAGAACATACATTTATGTATTGGGAAGTAGACAAAGTAAGCATAAATGGAGAGATAAACGGAGGAGTATTAGTAGGCGGAGAAGAAGTTCCAGGATACTTGTATGAGAGAAAGATATTAAATCAAGCGGATACATATAAGAATTTAACAAATATAGATGGAGCGATAGTAACACTTAAGGCTATATGGACAGAGAATGACTACACAATAAACTTTGATGAGAATTTATCAAGTCTTCCAAGTGATGCAGTAATAGAGAGTGTAGGAAGTGTAGATAGTGTAACATTGCTTAATAGTGAAAGTGTCTTAGCGCCAACACAGAAATCAGTAGTTAAAGGTTATGTATTAAAAGGTTGGGATAGGATGGCTCATATAGCAACACCAACATTCGTAGCAGGAGTTGATTATATTCACGGAATAGGAAGAGAGAAAGGAGGAACCGTTACACTTTACGGAATATGGGGAAAACCAACAAGTGAGGTAGAGATACCAGAGGAGAATGGAGGAGATGGCGAGACACATAAAGTAGATGAAGAGATATCATCACCAAGTGAGCCACATGATAAAGATGAGTTTGGAAATAAATTCTTATATTATAACATTGAGAAGGTAGAGCATACAGATAGAGTAAGAGAAGAGGATGAATTAACGAATAAAGAGCTACTTACTCATTTTGGAGGAGAGACAACATTACAAGATGCACTTGGAAGTGAGTTGCTTGACAATGTTAAGTATATAGGGTATCCAGTATATGCAAATGAATATACAGTAAAGATAGATACTAATAAGCCATATGGAGCAGAGAGTGGAGATGAAGTAGAGTATAATGTTTTAGAGCAAAAGATTTATAAAGATGATAGACAAGAGTTGTTTAAAGATTTAGAAATGACACTCAATGGATATGAGTTCATAGGACTTTCAGAGACAAAAGATGGAGATGCATATATAAGACCAGGAGATATAACAAGATTATATTATGCAGGGCTTGATACAAATGATACAGATAATGTTAAGTCATTAAGAGAGGTAAGTGGAAGCAAAGAGATAACATTATATGCTAAGTGGAGACCAATACATTACTTTGTAGTATTTGACAAAGGAAATGATACAGTAGTAGTAAATGCACAAAAAATAGCAAGTCCAATAGAGAAGGAGTATGGAGTTACATATAATGATTTAAGACTTAATGATTCATATAGATATAACGGACATAACTTCTTATATTGGGAAATAGATAGAGTAGTAGAAGGAGGAAGTGTTGACAGTAGCGGAAATATAGTAGGTGGAGTAGATGTTGACGGATATTTATATAAGAGAGCTACATTAAGCGAGACAGAGATATATAAGAATTTAACTAATATAAATAACGGTATAGTAGTATTAAAGGCTATATGGTCTGATTTAAGAT
>JAFXWR010000048.1 GCA_017542725.1 Lachnospiraceae bacterium
ATTTAGTGGTACATTACCCACAGGTACACCGTTTAAAACGAAACTGTTTAATGCAGATGGAAAAACCTTAGAGGGTTTGGAACAAGAGATAAAGGCGTATTTATTTGATACGTTTGATGCAATAGCAAGTGATATTTAAGGAGGTTAAGATGCCAAACTATATAGAACATATTAAGCATATAAATGAATTTGCAAACTTATATAGGCATACAACTACAGGTATTGCTTTCGTAGCTGATGGTAGCACAGGCACTCAATATAGTTGTCATGCTAATATAGCGAGCGGTGGTAGTGTTCGAGGAATGAAGAAACTTGGCTATTGGGATAAGAAAGCACGAACAGTAAGATGTAACGGTGCAATTTATAATATAGATACTTATATTGTAAATGATAGCCCTTATTCAAAGATAGCTGGCGATTATTGTATGTGCGAGGCTTGTAAGGAGCGTAGAGCAAATGAACAAACAAAGCAAGGCTTACCATCATATAAGTTAAGTGAATTATACCCAAAAGGAATTTCACAGAAACAAGCAGAGCAATTACATTCATATTTATTTAAAGTATTTGGAAGACCGTATGATTCAAAATGGCCTAATGAAGCTAATATGTTAAATAGTGAATTATCACTTGTAAGTATGTTAGATTCACATTATGCCTATGGAGATGTGCGCACAATTAAGAGGGTATTTAAAGAGCCACGTCCTGTTAATACTATGAATCCAAGGGGTGAAAGCTATTATGATAGTTATTTAAGAGATTATAAACGTTGTGGTGGAACACAGGAAGAATTTGATAAGTATATAGATATACAAATTAGTCATTATAAGCATTGTGATGTACTAAAAGGTGTAGGTAGTGACGAAGAAGGAAATGTCTATAATAGTATTAAAGATGTAGATGGACCCTGTAATATAAAATTTTAAAGGAGAGAGGTAATATGGCAACAGTAAAAGATAGGGCAAAGATAAGAGCTGCGTTAAGTATAGTAGCCTTATCGGTAACAATGGGAATTGACTCAAGTATATTTAAGGGTACACCTTCAGTAGTAGCCGTACCTGTAGAGCATACACAAGAACTTGAAGATAAGAAGAAAGCTGTTTCTGTTAAGGCTTACGGTAATGTAAAGGCAGAGTCAATACAGAAGGCACAGGATTTATTAAGTACTTATTTGGATAATACAGATTATGTAGATAATTGTGTAGTAATTGAGGGTGATACAGTAGAGAGTTTCACAAGGGGTAAATTAAAAATACCTAATAGAAAGTTGCAAGAGGGCGAAAGAATTTCGACTAGCGAGGACGTAAATATTTATGTTGCTGAGAATACATTAGAGACAGATATACCTTCAGCAGCACTAGCAATCAATTCTTTTATGGCAAAGAAAGGAGGTAAATTATGATATTTAATGTAATTACAGCACATGCTGACAAAGCAGAGGTTTTAGTATCAGGTTCTTTGAATGGTACAACAGAAGATGAAAAGGAATTACTCAATATTATTCAAGACGAGTTTAATAAAATAAAGACATATAACGATAGGGTATCAGCTAAGAATAATAAGTTGGTATTCAAGAGTGTACCTATGAGATTATTAAAGCAGACACTTTCTTATTTAGCAGGTGCTTTAGAGTTTGAATTGACCTATAAAGTAGATAGTAATTTTAAGGGCGATGCAAAGATTAAATCACTTGTTGAAAAGTCATTTTGACTGATAAGTGTATAAACCCTTGTAATTAAAGAATTTAATAGCACAATGTCAAAATAGAGGATTTTTTGAAAATTTTAGTGATTTTTGAAGAATCCTTTATTTATAAGAGTTTGCACATTTTGTAATTTTGAAGAAAGAATCCTTTATTTATAAGGGTTTGAGAACGGTCATTTTTAGAAAATTGAGAATTTAATTTTAAAAAGTGATGACTTAATGGAATATCAAATTAAATTTAAGATTTTACATCAAATTTTTAGCCAAAACCGCTTAAACACAGTATTTACAAGATATTGATAAACTTTTTCAATCAAACCCTTTATTTTGTTGACTTTGTGAGTTTTTTGTATTATACTTATCTAAAAGTTAAAATTTTTTTAGTTAAGGAGATTAAAAAGATGAAAACAAAGTTACTTATGTTGGGGTTGGTAATGGCAGCTATGATGACTACAGGATTTGCAAATGTGCAAACAAAAAATGTAAGCCCTGCAAAAGAAGAGAATGTAGTAAAAATTACATTTGTAGGTGATTGCACATTAGGTAGTTTCAAAGGTTCAAGTAATAATTTTGCGAAGTATTATCAGGAGAATGGTGCTGATTATTTCTTTAATGGTGTTAAATCAGTATTTGCATCTGATGATATAACCTTTGTGAACCTTGAAGGACCTTTAACCAGTCATTCACAGGAATTAGTCAAAGAGTTTTCGATGCGTGGAGAACCTGAGTATATTGATATTCTAAAGAATGGTTCAGTAGAGATTGCGAATTTGGCTAATAATCATACAAGAGATTGTGGTACAATAGGGCTAACAGACACCGTAAATCTTTTACAGACAAATGGAATTCATTGTGTTGGAGAAGATTACGTAAGTGGTTATGTTGTAGATGGTATCACAGTTTATTGTTTAGGTTATAAGGGTTGGAACGCAGATACTACTTTGATGAATAATATTGCCGAGGACATTAAGGTTTGTCGAGAAGTTTATGGAGCAGATATTGTTTGTGTAGAGTTTCATTGGGGTACTGAAAGAGAGTATGTGCATAATAAGACACAGGAAACATTGGCTCATTGGACAATTGATAATGGTGCAGATGTAGTTGTAGGCGCACACC
>JAFXWR010000049.1 GCA_017542725.1 Lachnospiraceae bacterium
CATTCAACAAAACGGTCTGTACCCCTATGACTTCTTACTAAAAATTTATGTTGTGGACTACAAACAATAGTCAAACCACCTTTAAATTTTACAACACACTTACGCTTTTTACCCGAATATAATACATCACCTTTGGTCCAATGGTCACCAGCCCAAACCTCATAATTATATCCTACAGCGTCCTTCAATTTAATAATACCATTTTCTTTAGTAAGTATACGAGTATCACCACTTATACATCCTTGGATAACTTGGTTTCCTGCCTGTCTACGTATAGCGTTTACACTAAATTGTCCTTTATGATAATATCTACGTCTACCAAAATAGGTTTCTGTAAATCCTTCAGTAACACCTTTATTTCTATGGTATTCAAACCAATCTCTAATATCTTCCTGTCCTTTAAAGTACGCTGCTCTTAGAGCAGCAGCCTTCTTAGTATTCTCAGGTGTAGCATCACCAAAAATACGTACACCTAAAGATTCATCACCCATTCCATAAGGCAAACCAAAGTTAATACCTTTAGCGGATTTTCTCATCTTCTTTGTAACAGTAGCATAAGGTACGCCATACATTCGAGCCGCCTGATATTGGTGATAATCGAAATCAGGGTCTTTGAAGGACTCCATAATTTTCTTATTGCCTACCATATTACCAAGCACTCGATACTCTACTGATGAATAGTCAGTATCAAACATCCAATAACCCGGTCTTGGAACTACATTTTTCTTGATAGGGTCATTATAACTTTGGTAGTTAGGTGTATTGATAGATACACGTCCTGTTGTCGTACCATACTGCATAACATGGCTAAATACATAGCCATCAGGAGTAACGTGTTCAGGGAATTTATCTACAATCTTACGAACACCCTCTTCCTCTCTATACTTCTGCAATAAAGCACAGAAAGGATATTTAATCTCATCATTTTCATCTGTAATAGATGCAAGATATTTCAAAGTTTCTTTATCTGTTGTAGGTCTACCTGTCTTTCTTGAAATCTGTTCAGGTATACCCAACTCATGATATAAAATCTGGATTAACTGTGGTGATGAGTTAGGATTAAACTCATGCTTTACAATCTCAACCATTTCTTTCATGTACTTCTCTTGGTTCTTACCAATAGTTTCTCTAACCTTTGTAAGATTAGTAACATCTATACGATGTCCAAAAAACTCTTGATAGGCTACAGCATAAGAGAAAGCAATCTCTATTTCATAAACTTTCTTAGCATTATATTTTGTAAGCAAATCAGACTGAATAGCATACTGTAACAAACCGTTTGTATTATCTGTATCTGCGCAGGCATACAAACGTACAAGTTCATAAGGCAAATCCCAAAACTTTATATCAGACTCGCCCCATTCATCATTTACAAGCAAATCAGAAAGTTCCAAAGAATATCTACCCAATAAGGTCTTTGCATTCTCTTTCAAACCCATAGGATAGTCTTTAATCTCTGCACCTATAGTTAGCTTAATAAGTGCCATAGTATCATGCACAATATTAGCATTAATATCATAAATATAAGCAACTTTCCAGTCGTATGTCATATTATGAGCAACCAATTTTTTACCCTCTAAAATTGGTCTCATATAATGTTCCATGAAGTACCAATGGTCTCCACCACAAAGGTTCTTAATAGACTTCATCTGCACAGGGAAGAAGAATGATTCTCCATATTTTACAGATAAA
>JAFXWR010000050.1 GCA_017542725.1 Lachnospiraceae bacterium
CATTTTTTTATTAGGAAGCTTTAAAAGGGAATTATAAAAATCATTTGTTATAAGGTAAGTATTAGATATATCAAGCAAATCATTTTTGCAAAGTAAAAGTTTATAGTTAAGTATATCAGAAAAATCATTATTTGATATTTTCTTAGTAAGTTTTTTTCTAAGTTCGCTAGCTGTTGGTATATTATTTACTCTTTTTATGCTTATAGGCTTTAAGTGGCTTTTTAACTTTTTAATTGCAGCAATATATTCTACGGCGAGAATATCATTTGGTGACAATTTTTTGCCATAGATAGCTGATAAGGATTTAGAATAGGATGATCCATTTTTAAGCATTGATTTTACCATATCATTATTTTCACTTTTGATGTTGATATCGGCAAAAGTAGATAGCTTTTTAATATCGTTCAATATAGAACCAAACATCAGAGTATCGACGAATTCAAGTTTATCTAATATTTTGACTGACGAGAGTGCGAAGTATTTCGCAGATGAAAGTGTGAATTCCAATGGCAACTCTATAACCATAGAAACACCAGATTTTAAGAGTTTTTTTGAGCGGCTATATTTATCGTGGACAGCAGGTTCGCCCCTTTGCACGAAATTGCCGGACATAATAGCTATTATAATATCCCCTTCTTTTTTTGCAGCATTAATAAGCCTTTTATGACCTTCGTGAAAAGGGTTACATTCGCATATTATTCCCACTACTTTTTTGCCTTCTAACATACTGCAATTATACATAAAAATGTGAAAAAAAGCCAATAATATGTTATAATATTATGTTATGCAAAGGGTAAATGGCTATAATCATTATAGGGGTGGAAGACGTCGCGATTCAAGCGATGTGGCTTCTATTGTCAGAATTCTTGTGTCGTTTTTTGTTATAGTTATATCTGTACTCGCTATCTATGTAGTTATAAAAAGAGTGATGGACATCAAGATACTTGAAAAGATAAATTTGAAAGATGAACCACATGATAGCATAAATATAACTACCGATGCAAATTCAGGCACTTCGTTTTTTGTAACTGATGATAAAGGTCTCAAGTTTAGAAAAGAAGATAAGACATTTGCAAGAGAAGAGTGGATAGAAAAAAATGGTGAGTTATTTTATTTTGATACAGCAGGCTATGGTTTAAATGGTGACTTGAAACGAGATGGACAGCTTTACACATTTGAAAATGGTAAACTAAAAAATATAAAAAGAGATACATCTTACGTGTCAAGAGCCAAGGATGAACTTTTTAGCAGCATAGAATCAGCACAGTATCTAGTGTGGCTTATTGATGATGAGAAGGTTGGAAACTTTTATCCTATAAAGTTTAGACAGTATAGTGATGACTTTGAAGACTATCTTGGCACTGAGGCAGATAAACAGTATGCCTCTCCCAATATGATGAAAATATATATGAGCAATATTTATTATCTCGCAGTTGGCAAGGGCACTAATTTTGCAGGTCGTTTATATCGGATGAGACCAAATGCAATTCATAAGGAAACGGTGGGAATAGGTGTCACTGGTTATATAGTTTTATCTGATGATGTAGTATATTACTGTGATGGAGATAGAGTCATAAAAGCAAAAAGTTGGAAAGGTGTAGAATTAAAACTTCCAGAAAACGAAGAATTAAATGAAGAGGGTGAGATTGTAACTAAGATATCAACTAAGTCAGAAGTTAGGCCGATAATAAATGACGAAGGAAAGAAACTAGACATTGATATAGTTGATTTACCAAAACCTGATGAAGAAGTTAGAATAGTTGATGGTGTTGGAGAAAGAGAAACTACAAGATTAAATGAAAGTCGAGCATCAAATAGAGAAACTACAACAGCCGATGTGCAGGTGGGGCTTGCACCTTATGATATGAGCAGAGAAAGAACTAGTGCTGTGAAGGATGAGAGAGTTGAGATAGGAGTTGGACCTCAGATTGTAGAGGTTGAAGCGCCAAGATAATGATATTTTACATAATGGGAAAATCGGCATCTGGAAAGGATAGCCTTTATAAGAAATTATTGTCAACAGACCTTAACCTAAATAGGGTTGCAATTTATACTACAAGACCTAAGAGAGATGGAG
>JAFXWR010000051.1 GCA_017542725.1 Lachnospiraceae bacterium
CCTGCACCGCCACCACCAATTACCACTACATCTGTAGTTTCATCTTCATTCTTAATATTAAAATTAACTTTGGTTAAGTATTTTTCCAATTTTGTTTTTTCATCATCAGATAATATGAGTTCACTATTATTCTTCAAATCTTGGTTTTCTTCCGTAGCAGATGAAACAGCATCAACTCTTAATCCTGCATTTACCATTGCATCAACAACAGCGTGTTCTATGCCATAGCAAGTTACTGTTGCACCTGTTACTGTATCAATATTAATCGAATTATTTTCCGCTATAAGTCTTGGTATTAAAGTTATAGGCGCCTCACCGCCATTAGTCACTACTTTCCCATCTATATCTTTTAACTCGCCACCAATACCAGGTGTTTCATTATGACTAGTTACCTTTACATCTAAAATTTTTCCATCTTCAAGTGTCACATCAACGTTTATCAAGTCGTTGTAACCCATAGCAGTGCCTTGGTAAACCACTTTGCCATTGCCTGCTACGCTTTCATTCTCTTCTTTATTAGTCTTTGTTGTTTCGCTATTTGAGCAAGATAAAAAAATTATTGTCATGACTATAATTAAAAATGATGAACAAAACTTTTTTACTTTTCGCATGATACACCTTCTTTTTATGATAATAAATAATACCTATCAATTCTACTTCTTATATAATATTTCATGTGGCAAGTCTAAAAGTTTACTATATCTAAACATTTTGTAATTAGCCCTTCTTGCCGTTGTACTTAATTGATAATTCACTAAATGATTTTTTGGCACAAAAGGGAAAAAATATATCATTTGCTTATCTTTATTATTCTCTTTCCATTTAAAATTAACAATAAGTGGAGGCGGAAGTATCCCGGCTTTTAATACTTTATTCATTATTTCCCATCCAGCACCCTGTACTTCACTTTTAGGTTTACTATTGTTTGTTTTAATCTGTGCTCTAAATTGACATGCTGTACACTGAACATCATATAAAGGATAGTTGGTGGGTAAAAGCATTAACTCTTTACCACAATTTGGACATTTAACCAATTTAATAACTTCCTTTTCTCCATGATCACCAATTCTTTTATTATTCATATTCTTTTCATCCATAACTAATTATTATTATCTTTCAGCGCCTCTTTAATCGCCACTATCCCACTCGTCAAACTTGCAATATCAGATGGCACTACAATTTTTGTGGCCTGGCCTTTTGCAAGTTTTTCTACTGATTTTATAGCTTCGAGTTTAATATATGCATCTGATGGTTTTTGTTCATTTATAAGGCGGACTGCTTCAGCCTCTGCTTTTGCCACAAGTTCAATTGACTTAGCTTTAGCCTCTGCTTCCATAAGCATGGCATCTCTTTTACCTTCTGCAACAGTTATGTCTTTTTGCTTAATTGCCTCTGCCTCAAGAATAGTTGCTCTCTTTTCTCTTTCCGCCTTCATCTGTCTGTCCATCGCTTCTTTTATTTCTGCAGGTGGCATTATGTCTTTAATCTCTATACGAGTAATTTTAATTCCCCATACATCTGTTGCCTCATCAACTTCTTTGAGAAGGTGACTATTAATCTTATCTCTTGCAGTAAGAAGTTCATCAAGTTCCATAGTTCCTACTATATTTCTAAGCGTAGTTGCTGTGATTTTTTCTATAGCATCTACGCCATTTTGAATCATATAAGTATTTTTATAACTATCAAAAACTTTACAGTAAACAACTGTATCAATTTTCATAGTTACATTATCTTTTGTGATAACTGATTGAGGTGGAAAGTCATGAATGTGTTCTTTAAGACTCACACGGTTTCTTATTGTTTGAATAAACGGTAACTTAAAATTCACACCAGCTCTCATAGTCTTGTGATACTTTCCAAGCATCTCAACTATCACTTCTTGCTTCTCTGGAACTATTACTAGCATTGAAAAAATTACCATAATTATAAATATTACCACTACTAGATAAAAAATACTTCCTAACATAACTACTACCTCCTATTATTTATTCGGGCTCGCACTGCCTCGCCCCTACAAATAGATTCGCCGTGCCCAATACTATTAATAAACTTTATTTGTAACTTTCTAAAAACCAAAGTAATTATTTATTAGTTTACTTAATTCGCTTAGAGCGGTTCCGCAACAAGATTAGAGTTACTTAGGTATTATAATTTTGCGTTAGTTGCAAAAAAGTCATCGGATAAAAGAGCAAGCATCTTTTCCGCGAAGCTCGGCCGTTGAACTTTTTTGCAACTGTTTTTAGTAAAATTATAATACCTTAGTAATTCTTCTTGTGAGGACTAAGCGCGAATAAGCGAATTAAAGTAATTCTATAAACTATGACATATTTTCTACGAAAATTGCAAGTCAGCATATTACAAATATAATGGTTACCAATCAAGCACAGCCTCATTTGCATGCTCATAGATAAAGTCACGGCGATCTCCAACCTCAGACCCCATCAGCATCTCCGTAACCTTTGACGCCTCTTTCGCATCTTCAATTTCAACTCTCTTTAACACACGATTATCTGGATTTAATGTGGTCTCCCAAAGTTCTGTTGGGTCCATCTCGCCAAGACCTTTAAATCTCTTTACCTCGTAAGTTCCATCTTTATGTTTCTTTTTATAATCGCTAAGTGCTTTTTCATCATAAAGATACTCTTTCTCACTTGGCTTACCTTTTGGTATTGCTGCATAAAGTGGTGGCATAGACACATACACATGACCTTCGTTTATTAGATCTGGCATAAAACGATATAAGAATGTAAGAAGTAAAGTATCTATATGTGATCCATCAACATCGGCATCAGTCATAAGAATTATTTTGTCATATCTAAGTTTACTTATATCAAAATCATTTCCATATCCTTCACTAAAACCACAGCCGAAAGTATTTATCATAGTTTTAATTTCTGCATTTGAAAGAACCTTATCCATAGATGCTTTTTCTACATTAAGAATCTTTCCACGAAGAGGTAATATAGCCTGTGTATTTCTATTTCTGCAGTTTTTTGCAGAGCCTCCAGCTGAATCTCCCTCTACTATAAATATCTCACACTCGCTCGCATCTTTACTTATGCAATTTGCAAGTTTGCCATTTGAATCAAATGAAAACTTTGACTTAGACAAAAGGTTTGTTTTTGCTTTTTCCTCAGCCTTTCTAATCTTTGCAGACTTCTCAGCCTGAGCAATCATCGCCTTTACATCTTCTACATTTCTATCAAAGTATCTCTCAAGCTGCTCTCCCACAATTTGTGCAACCTGCTTAGTTACATCTTGAGACGCAAGCTTAGTCTTAGTCTGACCTTCAAAAAGTGGATCAGGATATTTTATAGCAACTATTGCAGTCATACCATTTCTTGTATCAGGCCCTGTGAAGTTTTCATCTTTTTCTTTTAAGTTTCCAAGTTGTCTCGCATAGGTATTTAAAAGCTGAGTAAACTTCGTCTTAAATCCCACAAGATGAGTTCCGCCTTCTTGTGTATAAATGTTGTTACAAAATCCTAATATATTTTCTTCAAATGCATCTATAAATTGAATTGCAACTTCAACTTCAGTTTTATCAACTGTGCCCTTAAACATGATTTCTTTAGTGACAGTCTTCTTACCTTTATTAAGTTCCTTTATAAATGCCAATATTCCTTCTGGCTCATGATAATCTATAATTTCAGGCTTTGAACCAGTTAAGTTTTCAAAATGTATAGTGAGGTTCGGATTTAGATAGCATGTCTCATGAAGCCTTGACTTAATCCAATCAACTTTAAATTTTGTATGAGTAAATATCTCTGGGTCTGGCGAAAAATTAATTTTAGTTCCAGTATGTTTACTTTTTCCAATAACTGGAAGTTTTCCTTTCACAAGTTTTGTAGTTGGCTTACCTCTCTCATAAGTATCTTTATAGACATTTCCATCTCTACTTACTTCTACAGACATATGAGATGAAAGTGCATTTACTACAGAAGAACCAACACCATGAAGTCCTCCTGATGTCTTATATGTTTCATTGTCAAATTTACCACCTGCGTGAAGTGTAGTTAGAACTACACGAACTGCAGGAAGTCCAGATTTATGTAAATCAACTGGTATTCCACGACCATCATCTATTACAGTACAAGAACCATCTTTTTCAAGAATTACCGAAATATTATTGCAATAACCAGCCAAATGTTCATCAACCGAATTATCTAAAATTTCGTACACTAAGTGATTAAGACCTTTAAGTCCTACATCTCCTACATACATTCCAGGACGCTTTCTAACAGGTTCAAGTCCCTCAAGAACTGTAATTTTTTCAGCTCCATAATTATTATTTGATACTTTTGCTGACATTTTATACCTCACAAAAATCAATGCATACCAAAATATGCGCATAATTCATAGCAAATTATACAATATATTGTGCTATTTTGCAAGTAAATATGCAATATATCGTTACAAAAATTATTTCAAGCACAAAAATAGGGGCTCAACCCCTACAATTTTGTTAATTATTTTCTTTATAGTTACTTGTATTAATTTTTACATATTTTACTTCAGACCTATCGTACTTATCAAGCATTTCAGTCAGCTTTTTGCTATGCTGCTTTGTAAATGCATAAATATCAAATTCATGATACTTTGTCTCACCTTTCTCATCGCTCTTATCATTTTCAAAGTAATACCAGAATCTCTTATATGGTACATTATTTTCCTTAAACCAATTTTCTAACTCATCTTTTTTATTATCAAATTTAGTAGATATCTCAAACTTATATATAAACTCTTTCAAGTTTTTCTCATTATAAGTCATTGCAATCCACATTGATATCATATTTGTTACAGTAATTACTGGGATACTTATCTCCATAGGTTGATCTGCTATAAGTTTAGTGGTCATAGTATTAAAGATAACATACACACCACAAATAATTACTGCCTTTACACGGTTATTACTATTTAAGAAAAACAAATATTTAAAGTCGTGAAGTAAAATACCAATAAAACTTATAACTATATATACAAGAACTATAGTAACTACATTATTCATAGTCTACCTCCTTTCAAAAATCCAAAATATTATAACATAATTTTCAAAAAAATGCTTTTACATATTCATTACAATTTATTGACA